>JABIPD010000109.1 GCA_018698735.1 Candidatus Jacksonbacteria bacterium
CTACACACACATTACTCTCATCTTATTCTAATGTCAAGAAACATCTAACAGCGTTTTTTTATTATCGAGTGTCATTACAAATCCAGCAAAAAACACTATCATCCCAATCCCTAGGGGATGGTTAAGATATGGAGTAAAAAAATGGGTAATAAACAATGCTACCAGCCCAAACCACCAACCTATTCTGTACGCATTTCCAGTAGACCATTTCCATCCATGCCACAACACCTGTCCGTAAAAAAACAACATTAACAATAATCCAGCAAATCCCATTTTTAATACAATATCTAGATACCCCCACTCAAACGAATAGGTTGTGTATTCTTCTATCCCCTGTTCTATAAGCCGAGGGTCAGAGGATTTATAGATAATTTCTTTTCCAAAGCCATATCCCACAAGCGGGGATTTTTTTATTTCAGCTGTCATAGCTGGCCATAAATCCCATCTACTTCTAAGTGCCGGCTCTTCTGTATTAAAACTCGAACGCACGCCTAGTATTCCTAATACATCAAGCCCCAAAGTTGTTATCATCGCTAGTATTATCAACCCAACAAACACAGAAGCTAAACCTCGTTTTGCAAGCCTGCTTATTTTTTGGCCAGAATCTTTGGAAACAAATACCCAAATAACAAATAATACGCCAGCTCCAATTATTCCAACAGCAAAAGAACGAGAAAGACTTGTAATTAACACCGCCCACACAAGAGCTAAAAACCAAAACCAATTCCGTGTCCAATATTTTTTTAATGCCATTGCCAGAGAAATAAATAATGCAGGCAACAACAAAATCTGGCTTTGAATAAAGACTCTATAAAACGAAGTCCCGCCAAGTCTGCCAACCTCTCCTATCCTAAAATCTCTAAACCAGCTATACATTTGTTCTGTATATCCTTCAAGGTGAGTAAATACTGCAAGGATCACCAGCGTCAAAAAAATAACCACAACTATCGCCTGAGTAGAAAAATAGTATAATAGCTCCTCTTTTTTCACATTATCGATAGGCTCATTCTCTAGAGACCAAAGAATAGGCAGCAATAAAAGATAAAACCAATATGCATTTGAATCGTGATACAACACAGACAACGGAACTCCATTTACAACAGCAACAACTGCTCCAATAACCAGAGACAACAACAACGCAGCAATTCCCCATTTTAATGGCGAAGTTTTTAAAGCTGTAGGAATAAGATTCTTTTTCTTAATTCCCTTTATTAACCAAATAATTAAAATAAGTAGCCATATTACTTTCCTAGCGCCCAGAAAAACGCCACCAACAGAAACGGCAAACAATCCTCCGGCTAAAGATCCTAAAATAAGTTCTGCGGCAATAACTAGCAATCCGTACCATAGATTCTTCCAGCTAAGCCAGATGGTGCCACCAATAAGTACCGCAAGTGCAATCCAATGCAACCATTCGTTATAATACGCAGCAAAAGACAAGGCATAGAGAAATGCTCCAAGCGTCAAAACTACCAAAATGCTATATCGGCTAATTATTTTTTCCATGTATCAGTTGAAGAAACCATGCCTCGAATAAACTTATTGGAGAAAACAACAGATGAAGAATACCTCCCCAGAACGGCAAAAACTTCTTTATATATCTTCGCTGGCTCTTTAAAAACCATTTTTGTTTTTTTAATCCTCTTACACCATCAAAACTTTGGCCGCCATGATGAACAACAGTCATGGTTGGCGAAAACAATACTTTAAAACCTTTCTCTTTTGCACGCTTGCAAAAATCCACCTCTTCGAACCATATAAAATATTTTTCATCAAATCCATTCAACAAATCCCATACCGAACGAGGAACCAACATAAATGCGCCCATCACTTGGTCTACCTCTTGCTCTTTGCCGTAATCTATATGTGCACCCCAATATTTTTTAAGGCATGTTATATTTTTAAAAATATGATGAAGCTTAAGTTGAATTATAAGCTGATCACATACCTTAGGAAATGCTCGAACAGACGCTTGGACAGTTTTGTCGGTGTTTAATAATCGACACCCAATTACTCCTACTTTCTTATCTTTCTCAAATCGGTTTAAAAGAGAGGCTAGTTTGTTATCACAAAATTCTGTATCTGGATTTAAAATAAGAATATTTTCGGCCTTTGCTTTAACAACACCTAAATTATTTGCTTTTGCAAATCCTAAATTTTTATTCTGAATAAACAACCGAGCCTTAGGAAACTCCTTCGAAACCATCTCGCCGGTCCCATCATTCGAGGCATTATCTACTACGATTACTTCGTAGTCATCTCCTGGATAATATAAAAAAAACGATTGTAAACATTTCTTTAAATGCTCTTTTACATTCCACGACACTATAACGACCGAAACTTTGGGCATACTATTAATTTTTTACTTCAAACCACCCCTTCCGCCAGCTGGCGGATCCCCTCCTTCATGCAAAAGGAGGGGATAGATCTCACTTGCTCGAAAAAACGAGATTACCTTACTTTTTCTTCCTTACCAAGGACAGATCTTGCTTGCTTAGAAAAATGATCTTGCCTTGTCCCCTTCCTTCGCTAATCACTCAGGACAAGCTATTTTGCATGAAGGAGGGGTGGCGCCCTAAAGGCGGCGGGGTGGTTATATTTTATCTTTTTCCTATAGCAACAAAATAGGTTTCAAAACTTTCTTTGCGAGACGCTTTGGGTTTAAATAACTCCACTCTCTGGAATTTTTTATGCAAATCTTTCCGAAGCATTTGTATTTCTGGGCTTTCAAAAACTTTCGCCACCACACTTCCGCTTTTTTCCAACATTTCATCTGCAATGCCAAAAGCCATTTCAACAAGCTCTAAAGAGCGGGCCTGATCTGCAAGTTTCATACCACTCGTCTTTGGTGACATATCACTTACAATGGCATTATACGGCGCGTACTCCATTAATGCTTTCTGAATATCAAAATCAGTAACATCGCCAACAATTTCTATTGCCTGTTTATTGTTTAAAGATTCTATAGGCTGTAAATCAACACCAACTACCTTTCCTTTGTTGCCAACATACTCCAAAGCAACCTGCATCCACCCACCTGGAGCGGCACCAAGATCTAACACCCTGTCCCCCTCTTTTAGTATTTCGTATTTTTCTTGAATAAGCTGCAACTTAAAAGCAGACCTGGCTCGATAGCCCTGCTTTTTTGCTTTATAAAAATAATTATCTTTTGGAGTAAAGCTCATATATATTTGACAGAGAAGCTAATATATCTTAGCGTATGTAGTAATAAATATCGACCCACCTAGCTGCGAGAGGAAAACGAAATGACGCCAGCGAAAAAGCGATTCGCTTTTGTCTGCACGGTCCAATTGCTTCTCGTTTCTTGCGGAGCGGCGGTGCTCTATCTCCTACAGCGGATTGTACCTTACGAATTTTACCGTGTTGTGGTAATAAGGAGAACATTCATCTGCTCCAGGAACATGGACTGGATGCTCTACCTTGGACATGTAGGTGCCATACTTTTCCTGTGGCACATTGTTATACCAATCTTCCAGCGAAAAGAGCAAGAACTCGCTGACAACAGACTCTTTACTCGAACAGTTCAGCCTGTAACAATCGGCACTACTTCAACCTACAAGTGCTTACTAGTGGCCTACGTTACTGGCTGGGTGAGACTAGGCCATGCAATCATCGTCCCGCCTTCTACAGAAGCCATGCGATCAGCAGCAAAGAAAGTAATGAGCAGCCCTGGAATACTGGAGTTATCTATCCTCCAGCAAGGACTTTTCTGGGGAACACTCATTTCTGCAATCAGCTTCGCCACAAGAAAGCGAGCGGGCATGAAACTAGCCCTTTTGGACCTTGCTACTTTCGTTGGCGCTATCATGCTGGTACAGCTGCCCCTAGCTATGGCGACCGGCATGGGAAGATTGATCATCTGGGACATGCCCTTGCTGTTCCTAATCTCCTTCCAACTCGTTTCAATTTGGCTTGACTCCGACAGCAAAAGCCACAACTCAGCTCCTTAATCGTTCGACGGTTCTGGAGCTTTCGTCTTTATACGTTCTTGCATTGTTTTATACCGCTCATCCCAGCTGTCATACGCCATATCTGGAGCCACAGAGGTATCTCCATATTTCTCTATTGTCTGCTTTAACAGCTGCAAAAACTGCTCATTAGTTGTTGCAACAACCAAAAATGGCAAAGAGGAAATCCCTTCACTATGGGTAGACACCACCGGCAAACCTGCTGCTAAATATTCATAGGCCTTCATTGGATTCATCGATTGTGTGAATGCGTCTTTCTTATGTGGAATAATCCCAACCCAGCTCTCGCCCAATAACTGTGGCAGTGTAGTATGCGACACCATTCCAACCAGCGTTATATTCGACAACTTCTCTAAAACCGAAACATCTATCCCTCTCCACACGGGACCCACTATCTTAAATTGCAGAACCGGCATTTCTTTTGCGCAATATTCAACTAAATCAATATCGAACCTCTCTTGAATAACACCAGTGTATACCACTTGCGGAGTTTGCGATTTTTTTACATCTCGTCCTTTCGAGAAAGCCTCAACATCAACACCATTAGGAATCCAATAGCAATCTATATTTTCTAAAAATTTCTCTTGTAGTTTTTCTGATACCGTAAAAATAGTATCAGCAGTCTTCATAATTTTTTTATATTTTTGATTCAAGAGTTCTTTATATTTCGAATAAACAGGATGCTTACTCCAATCATCAACAGCATCAAAAACAACATGCTCCTTACCCTGTTTTTTAATAGGCACAAATGGATTCCATGACCAAATTTCGCTTACCTTTTTTTGCAAGATCGACTGCGGAATAAAAACTCTCTTCACATGCGACACAGAAGAAACAAGCACGACTTTTTTATCTATCTGCCATACGCCCCAAGTATTCTTCTTCACCACTTGTGTATATTTTTTACTGTATACCCCCCACATTAACATGTTCTTCAACATTCTTCGGAGCGACGGAGCTGGGGGGTCTACTACAATAATCCGGTCTATAGAGGGATCGTTTCTTAGCTGCTGCAAAATAAACCAATTCCTATTTCTGCGCCCTTGCTCCCATTCCCACCAAGAGGACATTGGATATACTAAAATTGTTTTGTTGTTTTTCATACTTCAAATTCATTCAAAACTTCGAGTAATCTCTCTGCTTGATGGCGCCACTGAAATCGTTGTAACACACGCAACCGCCCTTGTCTGCCAAGTCTGTCTCGTAATTCTTTACTTCTTAACAAAGAAACCGTTGCTTGTGCAACCTCCCAGGCACTCTTTGGGTCTACTAAAATACCGGTTTCCTGGTCTATCACCGCCTCGACTGCCCCGCCACTTGCGCCAGCGACCACTGGTTTACTAAATAAATTTGCTTCTAAAAATACAACCCCAAACCCCTCTATATCGTCTTTCACCTCTCTTACTGGCAACACAAAAACCTCGCATGATTGATAATATTCGTGCAATTTTGAAAGCTCTACTGCTCCCAGAAAACTAATTCTTCCAGCATCCACCAAATTTCTTTCTGCATTTAATTCTCTGTCAAAAAAAGTTGTCCTTTGGGCAAGTCGTGTAAGATATTCTCTATCCTCACCATCTCCTACAATTGCGTAATGAACATCTGGGAATTTTTCTAAAATATGTGGCAAAGATTTTATTACCGTATCTATTCCTTTTCTTCTTACCAATCTCGCAACCGAAAGTATCATTCGTGTATCTCTAAATGGCAGCATGGTCGTTTCTGCTATTGGTTCTGGGCATGGTGGGATTATTATTGTTTTTAAAGATGGAATCTTGTACGCGTCTCTTACAATGCGTAATGTTGATTCAGAATTTACAACAACCAATGTTGCTCGTGAAAGAATCTTTCTTGATATAAACCGCTTACGCCAGTTTTTTTGTGATTGCAAAACGTCCATCCCATGGCAAAAAATAATATACCGCTGGCGAGTAAACAAGGAAATAATATAGACAACAGTCCCAATTGGAAGTAATTGCCCGATAGCTAAAAACTTAGAGGGAAATTTTTTTCGAGCTCTTAAAACATGCCAAAAAGCACTGCGCCATTTTAGTGGTCCCCATGAAGAGAGCAGTGGCTTTCTATGTACCGTAATATCGCTTTCTGTGTCTGTATAAAAAGAAGCGCCTTGACGGGTGGTCAAAACAGCAATTTCTTTTGCTCCAAGCTCTTTAGCTAGGCCCGAATAATAACTCGCCACTCCCCCTAAATGAGGTGGATAATCGAGCGTTACGAGCAATAAAGATTTCATAGCTGGTGAGTATCTTCTCGGGGCTGCTTTATTCCCTTTTTAGATACAATAGTTTTGATAAAATCAGCTAACTCCTGGCGAGTAACAGCTCTTAGCATGGCTATAAAGAGCGTATACGTAGCCATACCAACAATAACTGCCGCCCAAACCGGAATTCCTTTTGTTTGGACCCACCATGTTACCCCAGCCATAGCGATAGATGCAAGTAGAATACGTATTCCTTTCGATCGACCCCAAATATATACCTCTGCAAGCTCGGAATGAACGTTGATGCTGTCGAGAATGAATAAAATAATACTAGTGAACAAAAATATACTAGCAGCAGCAAGAACTCCGTAGAGAGGGATAAATATAATATTCAAAGCAATACTTAAAACAGCAGCAACAATTCTGTTCAATGTTGTTTTCTTTTGTCTGTTTGTGGCATTTAAAAGCGATCCTGTTGGGAAGCTTAAAAAAACAAATGGAAGCGCAAGACTCATTAAAATTAATGGCAGCACTGCTGCTTGATACTCTGGCCAGATTGTTTGAATAACCGCAGCCGAGATAGTCGCGAGCCCTGCCGCCATTGGAAAACTTAACAAAGACAAATAATGAAAACTCGATGCTAATAGAGAGCCTAGTTTTTCTTTTTGCTGCTCGAAGGCGCTACTCA
>JABIPD010000110.1 GCA_018698735.1 Candidatus Jacksonbacteria bacterium
AAGATTGTATTGCAGATGGATGTAATTTAGAGGTAGTTTCTTTAATAGCCGGAGGAAGTCAATCATGTCAAGAAACATTTACTCTTACGCTAAATAAGCCAGTAGACACTTCGAATTTCGATTTTTCTACTCTTTCTATTATTCAAACAGTTGATGGTGAAGTCGCACCTAGAGCAGCTATCACCCCAACGCTAGATTCTTCTACTCTTCCTTTTTCAAAAACACTTATATTAAAAGGAATTCCTCACGATCCACAAAAGAATTCAACCATTGCAATTGAATACACGCCTCCTGCAACAATTTCTTCTTTTGATGAGCACTCATATTCTCTTTTAGAGCAAATAGCAGTGTCACCTTTATTTGGGGAACCAGCTCCAGCTGCTATAGGAAATAGGCTCGATGTTAATGGTGATGACGCGCTTGATATATTAGACCTTATACTTGTTGCAGATAATGGAATTATTATAGATTATAATGTTGTTTGTTCAGCTGGTGTTTGTTCTACAACTTATGACGCTTTAAGTGCAGCTGAATGTACTGCTCGAGAGAGCGGAGGATTTAAACCGCCAAGAATTACTCGAATATCCCCGATTGCAAATGACGCAAATGTGTGTTCTAATGTGCTTATTTCGGCTAAGTTTAATAATCAACTTGGTTCTCAGGCAATAATAGAAAGGTTAGTAACTTCAAGTCCCCCAATTGACGGAATGAAAGTAACGGTTGACGGGAAGCAAGTTAAAATTAGACCTGGGGTAGGAAAAATACTTGAAGATCCTGCTTATACTATTACTTTAGATTCTGGTGACTGGGGAGAGAACGGCGAAGATATTATCTGTCAAAATGGAGACCAGCCTCCTTGTAGTTGGACTTTTGCTACAAAGGCCGAACAATGTTTAATTGATGGTGTTAAAGTTGAACCTATTGCTGTGGAGGCAAAGCTTGTGGACGAGGGTGCCACAATAAATATTCGTGAAAACATGGAAGTTGCTTTCCAGAGTACTGCAATTGAGTTTTCTCCTTTAATGACAAACGTTTTTCGATGTTTTGGGCAAACAACTCCAGAATGTTTAGTTTGGGATCAAGACGGAGACGGTGATATTGATATAATGGACTCAGGAGAAGCTCAGAAAGATGCTCCTCCAGTAGAGCTTGCGTATCCAATGGGGGAAAAATGGAGTTTTGCAGATCCTGTTGCTCGTATCATAGACTCAGAAGTAAATGCAGGAGCTGTTTTGATATCCGGTAATAGGGTAACAGAGGCAGTTGAAACAGTTATTCGAGCAGAAATAAGAGATCCAGTAAGTGGGGAAACAAGAACTGGTGAATACCCATTTACTGTTCGAGCATGCAAAAATCACTTTGTGATTAATGATACAAATCAAGAAGATTCTGATAATCTTAAAAAATTTCCGTATAATGAAATAAATACGAATTTTATGATTACGGACGAAGGCAGTAGGCCGAAGACCAAAGCTGTTGATTCTGTTGCAAGTACGCATTTCCATTCACATGCCTGTCTTGATGATTTTGAAGAAGATCAATATCCACGAGTTGTGAGTACAAAAAAAGCTGCAGAATTCCCTGGTAGACCATTTTTAGGTGTTCATTATGTTCAGGTACCAAATTTAGCAACACCAGAAGAACCAGATGCTATTATTGTTCTTGTTGGCAACAATAATGAAAGAGTTTCTTTAAATGAATGGGTTACAGAGAATAACTTAGAGGTTGGTCTAGATTCTGGAAGCCTTTCGGAATCTCTTACTATAGATGGTTATCCGGCAGCTCAAAATGGTACCAGTGTCTATATAAATGGAGCAGATTTCCAAGGGAGTTTCGATCCAAACAGAGCCTTTACGAGAGTGTATCTTTTATCGTATAATGAAGGCGCTCAGGAGTCGACAAAACGTGTATTTCAAGATTTGGTAAATAATTTTGAATTAAATACAAATCTTGGCGGTGACGCTAAGGCTCGCTTTAGTAGAGACCGCCAGCGTGTGTTTGATTTAACAAACATGCAACGAGCAATTGGTCCATATTCATTTTCTGCCCCTCAGTTGCCAGCTGGAAGCTTTGAAGAAAACCATACAACAAGTCGTTGGAATTCTTGGACTACTGAACTTGGAGCTCGAATTGGCTTTGCCCCGGTAGATCCACGAAATGAATTTGGAGTGTGCGATGACCACGATCCAGCCACCTGTTGGAATAGAACCCTTGCTCCAGTGGAACGATTTGTATGTCCTGCTGATTCTTATGTGTATCAATATAGATATGAAGGTGGTGGATATCAATTAAAAGCAAAATTTGAGTTCGATAAGCTTCCTGTGAATTGGCAATCACATCCGGATAATGAGTATTTAATTACTGTTCCAGCTTATGACCCCGACACTGATCCTCCTCCACCCACAGGGCCTTATAATGAAGATTCGTGTGTAAACGTAGTATTAGAAGGTAATAGCTAATTATTTAATGGCATCGATATGTTTGATGACTCACCTCAACAGCAGCCACCACCACAAAAACAAGAAACCGGAGCACAACCAGGCCCACCTGGGAATTTACCTATTGCTGATGATTTAGACTTGCAGCCACAGCAACCAGCTCCTATACCTCCCCCTCAAGAAGCTGTTCCGTCTATGAATCCTACTCCACAGCCAGTAATGCCTGTAGCCCAGCCAATGCCACAACCCACTCAGCAAGCAACTCCTGTCGCACCTCAATCTTCGCCATTAAAACCTGTTCAACCACCTGCTCAAGAACTACCAACAGACCAACAAGAGCAGCAAAAAGTACCACAGCCATTACCAGAAAAATCGAAGAGCAAAAAGATGCTATTATATATTATAATAGGAGGAGTAATAGTGGTTGGAGTTGTTGTTGGAATTATCCTTGCTTACAATGCAATGACATCGCCTCCAACACTCGAAGATTTGCCTCCGATTAATCTAGATTCAAATATACCTCCAATAAATGTTCCAGTAGTTGAAGAGCCTGTTGCACAGGAGCCGACGCTTCCTTTGCCACCACCGCCGCCGCCTCCACCAATTGTTGAAGAACTTATCATTGATACCGACGGAGATGGTATACCAGATAGCGACGAAGAAGAATTTGGCACAAATGCGTTTTTCCCAGATACGGATTTTGATGGTCTTTCAGATCAGCAAGAATTAGAAATTTACTTTACCGATCCTCTTTCAAAAGACACTGACGGCGACGGGTTCGATGATGGCCACGAAGCTCGCAATGGATACAACCCTAATGGCCCTGGCAGAATTAATGCACAGTAAAGATATATTTTATCTAAGGTCTTAAAGACCTTAAACCTATGGCAGATTTTTCATTTTCTCAACAAAAACAAAATACAAACCCCACGCCTCAGCAACAAAAGCCTCCTTCTCAGCAGCAAGCTGCTAAAGGAGCGGTTGAGGGTGTTTCTATTCATTCAATGCCAGAGCAGTTTTTACCAGCCCAGCAATCAGGAGTAAAGAAAAAGAGTGGCGGGAAAGCTAAAGGAAAACAGAGTAAGTGGGTTTTTATTGCTGCACTTTCGGGTGGGCTTATTATTGTATTAGGAATTATTGTTGCAATTATTGTGTTACTCCAACCAAAGGAAGAAACAGCTCCTGTTGTAGATCAACAACCTGTGTCATCTGAAGTTCAACCACCAGAAGAACAATTAATTGTAGAAGAAGAACCGCTTCCACCTAAAACAATAGAGGCTACGGTTCGTAATTTGGCTGGCAGGATACTTACCCGAGCATCTTTAAATATTCCTGCAAGCGAACAAGGAGCTAACTTTACTCTTACAGGGCGATTGGTAACAGAGAATGATTCGCTTATTCGCCAGAGTGCTATAGGTGGTGAATACGTTATTCGCCCTATTGTAACTATTGCATCACCTCTTTCATTATCAATAACATTAAGCCCAGAGGAATTAAAATTAGCAGCGAGTGATGTTGCAATTGGCGTTTGGGATGAATCCGAAAAAACATGGAATATATTAGAAGATAGCTTCTTTAATCAAGATCAAGGCCTGGTAACATCTGTGCTAGTAAGTATTACGACTGGCTCGTATGCTGTTGTTTCTCCAACGCTCGTTGAAGAACTTGCTGTAGATGAAGAAGAACCTCCAGAAGAGGAACCAGAAATTGTTACCATTGCTCGAAGTACCGACACCGACCAAGATGGGCTTACCGATTTGGAAGAGTTCTTGTATGGAACAGATCCCGCACAAGCAGACACAGATGACGATAGCTATAGAGATGGCGCCGAAGTACTTAATTTATTCTCACCGCGAAAGCCAGGAGAGGTTCGGTTGGCGCAAGAGGAGCGAATAGCCATTTATGCGAACGCAAATCATGGGTATACGCTTTTGTATCCATCTTCTTGGATTGCTTCTCCGCTCGACGAACAAACACAGAACGAAGTTTTGTTTGCCACCACAACCGATGAATACATAACCCTAGAGGTTGATCAGAATTTGGAACAGCAATCACTTGTTTCTTGGTATTCGAGCCAAGATTTAGATACTTCGATAGAGGATTTGCAGGTGCGTGTATATAATAATTTAGACATGCTTGTTTCGAAAGATTTAACGGTTTACTACGTTCAAGTAACGGGTATGCCAAAAATATTTACGTTTACCTATCAACTAGACGGAAGAGTCTCTCTTAATTTTTTAACGACATTCGAGATGATGGTAAAAGGAATGCGAGTAGAAGGGTCAACAGAAAGAGAAGGTTCAGCATCAGCTTCAAGAGACTTGGCACGAATCGCTAGTGTTCAAAGAATTCAATCCTCATTAGCTGTGTTTTATACCGAAAATAATAGCTACCCACTTAAAGATTCACTAACGAATCTGCCGCTTTTAGACGACGGAGAAAACAGATCGTTAAAAGATATTATGGAAGAAATCCCAACCTCTTCACTTCCTGCTGATGGAACCTGCTCTGAAGAAGAAAATGCATTTCGTTATAATCCAACAATCGAAGGCGGGCTCGCGTGTACTGCTTCTGGAGAATGCGAATCGTTTGAGTTGCGGTTTTGTTTAGGTGGAGATTCAGGTGGGCTTTTGGCTGGTGTAAGAGTGGCTTCTCCAATCGATATACAATAATTGTATGCTAGAAGTTTCGAACCAAGTTCAATCGTGGTATCAACGAAAAAGATTACTTGTTTTAATGAAAAAAGTTCAGAAGTATTGTGGAAAAAGAAATGTGTCTGTCTCTTTAGCATTTGTTACGCCGGGAGAAATGAAGAGAGTAAATACATTGTATCGAAAGAAGGATTCTGCAACAAATGTTTTAAGCTTCTTAATAGAAAAAAACCGAAAAGGATTGGTTGGCGAAGTAATAATTTGTCCATCAGTTGTTAGAAAGCAAGCGAAGCAGCAGGGTATACTTTATTCGCAACATATGGAAAGATTATTTGTTCATGGACTGTTACATGTGTGTGGTGTTCATCACACCTCCAAAAATTTAGAGAAGCGAATGGAGAAAATAGAGGAAAAAATTCTTGGAAGAAGCTTGTGAAGAGGTGAAAAGAGGAGAAGTGGTGTATACTATATATAATTAGTTAATGTATAGGTCTGGCAGGTTTTAAATGGTATGAAAGATAACATTATTACAGGTCTCGACATTGGCTCGTCTATGATACGAGTTGTTGTCGGTCAAAAAATAGAGCAGGAACCCGTGCATATTATTGGTGTTGCAGAAATTCCTAGTGAGGGAATTAGCCGTGGCGTTATTAATAGTATAGAAGATGCAGTTTCTTCTATTGCAACAGCATTCGAAAAAGCAGAGCGCATGACGGGGGTTCCATCTAAAAGTGCGTATGTTTCTATTGCAGGTACGCATATTCTTTCACAGTCATCGAGAGGTGTGGTTGCAGTTGCAAAAGCAGATGGAGAGATTCGTGAGCAAGATGTAGATAGAGCAATCGAAGCAGCCCAAGCCGTTGCCACCCCACCGAATTACGAAATATTACATGTTATTCCTCGGTCGTTTACGGTAGATAGCCAATCGGGAATTAAAGACCCAGTTGGTATGACGGGGATTCGATTAGAAGTAGAAGCCCAAATTATACAAGGGCTTTCCGCTCAAGTTAAAAATATTACCAAGTCCGTTTACCGAACGGGCGTTGATATAGACGATGTTGTGCTTGCACCACTTGCAGCTGCCGAAGCATCACTCAATAAGCGACAAAAAGAACTTGGTGTATGTTTGGTTAATATTGGAGGTTCGACAACGTCTATAGCAGTATTTGAAGAAGGCGATGTATTGCATACCTCTATTTTACCTGTTGGATCAACTCACATTACCTCTGATATTGCGATTGGATTGAGAACTTCCTTAGAAACAGCAGAGCTGGTAAAGGTTCGTTATGGCACGGCATTACCAGATGATATAGACAAAAAAGAAGAGATAGATCTTTCTGAATTTGGCGATAGTGAGGAAGAGGTTGTTTCCAGGCGACATGTGGCAGATATTATTCAGGCGCGAGTAGAAGAAATTTTTCAAATGGCAGATGGCGAATTAAAGGGGATAGAGCGCTCAGGTAAACTACCAGCGGGGATTGTTATTACGGGCGGAGGCGCAAAGCTTGAAGGTTTGGTAGATATTGCTCGAAAAGAGTTTAGATTGCCAGCTTCTATTGGTTACCCGAAAGAAGTATCAAGTGCTATAGATAAAGTTCACGATCCTACCTTATCAACAGCGGTAGGATTGGTGTTATGGGGAGACCATTTGCAGCAAGAAGGTGGCGCAGGGATGCTTTCACGGTTTTCATCGGTGCATCATGGTGTTGGAAAAATGCGCTCTTGGTTTCAATCGCTCGGAACATAGCAAAAAAGGTTACGAGCGTGTGTATAAAGTGTCGATAGAATACGCTTGTCTTTTTAAATGATGTAAGTTAAGATTGCACGAGTAATACTCGTCTTTTTTCACTTTAATGTATGGCACAAGAAAAAACATCAGCGGAAAAAAATTCGAAAAAAGTGGCGCATGTTACAGAGGTAACGCCAGATATTGAAACGTTCGCAAAGATTAAAGTTATTGGAGTTGGCGGATCTGGGAATGCGGCAATCACTCGAATGATGGAAGTTGGAATTCGAGGCGTTGAGTTCCTTGGGGTCAATACCGATGCTCAAGCAATTCACCATTGTAAAGCACCTTCTAAGATTCAGATTGGGAAATCTGTTACCCGTGGACTTGGCGCTGGAATGGACCCAGAACAAGGAAAACGCGCAGCAGAAGAAACAACCGAGGAAATTGAACAACGATTGAGTGGCGCAGATATGGTATTTATTACCTGCGGACTTGGAGGTGGCACGGGTACCGGAGCCTCTCCGATTATTGCTCGTATTGCAAGAGACCTTGGGGCTCTAACTGTAGCGGTTGTTACAAAACCTTTTAATTTTGAAGGAGCGCAAAGAAAGGCTATTTCTGAAAGAGGTTTCGAAGCTTTAGCAGATCAGGTAGATACTATTATATCTATTCCAAACGACAGATTGCTTCATATTATTGATAAAAAAACGACACTTCTTGATGCATTTGAAGTCGTCGATGACGTACTTCGCCAAGGAGTACAAGGGATTTCAGAGCTTATTACTGTTCCTGGATTAATTAACGTAGACTTTGCCGATGTAAAATCTATCATGCAGAATGCCGGCTCTGCCCTTATGGGGATTGGCCGAGGCGAAGGAGACAACAGGGCAGCAGAAGCAGCAAAAGCTGCTATCGATAGTCCGTTGTTAGAAGTTTCGATAGATGGTGCAAAAGGAATTTTGTTTACTGTGGCAGGCGATCAGTCTTTGGGGATGTATGAAGTAAACGAAGCCGCTCAAATTATTACAAAACAAGCAGATCCAGGTGCGCGAGTTATTTTTGGAACTGTTATAGACGAAACGCTTGGAGACGAAATAAAAATTACCGTAGTTGCAACTGGCTTTAGTGATGAAGCTCTCGAGCTTGTAAGTAGAGAGAAAGCAGAGCAGTCTCAACAAGAAGAACAATCAACAGAAGAGAAGAAGCCAGAAGAAAAGAAAAAGGAATCTTCTATTTTCCACGACAGAACAGAGGAAAAAAAGAAGAAAGAGGAACCTGCTGTTATGAGTTCTCAATCATCTGAAAATAATTCATCAGCGCCAACGTTGCCAGAGGAAGATGAATTAGAAATCCCGGCATTTATCCGAAAGAAAATGGGATAGAAAAAATATGTATAAAAAAGAGAGGTCTTTAAAAAAGAAAGACCTCTTTTTTAGTACTCAATAATAATTCCGCCCAACTTGTCCACAGTTTTGTTTCTGAATCAAACAATATGTTGTGGTATAATTGTATTTGGAAACACAATATATGGTGTTTCGCTGAAGTCTTCACATCTTAATGGAATATCTATGCTTTGTCCTGCATGCGGAAAATCAGAAACTCGTGTGCTCGATTCACGTATTGGCTCTGACGGATTATCTATCCGTCGAAGAAGGGAATGCATGAAATGTTTGTTTCGAGTTTCTACGGTAGAAGAAGTAGAAATACTTGGTCTTGTTGTGGTAAAGCAAGGCGGCAAAAGAGAACCCTATGCTCGAGAAAAAATTACGACCGGGCTTAAGCGTGCATTGTATAAGCGGCCGCAGTCAGAAGATAGGCTTAAGCAGCTTGTACAAAAAATAGAAAGAGACATTCAGCTTAAGTTTACAGGAGAGGTGAGCAGTGACGAAGTTGGTACTATTGTTATGAAGCATCTTCGAAGATTCGATAAGATTGCATACATTCGTTTTGCTTCGGTCTATAGGCAATTTTCCGATATTAATGTTTTTCACGAAGAGGTAAATGCCTTGTTGCCAAAATCTCGAAAAAAGAAAACAAAATCATCTTCCAAATAATTGTACTGCTAGAAAGTAATTCAATTTAATATAACTCGGTTCTTCCCCGATAAAATTAAATTGAGTTAGTTGTTAGAAGTAACAAAATCTTTCATACATCTTTAAAATAAGAAGGTGTATAAAAGACCCCATGTAATATGTCGTCATCGTCGTCCTCTTCCTCTTCTTCCAAAACAACCGCAAAAGTAGAGCGGTTAAATGGATATTATGCAAAAGTTACTGTTCCGTCGGAGGCTATTCCTCATTTAAAGGAACAAACTGGAATGCGATTTACTCGCAGATTTACTCGCCCTGGTGTTGATCCGCTCGAAGAAATTACCTACGAAAAGCGGACAACAAAAATTACAAATCCAGATGGGTCTATTGTTTTTGAAATGAAAGACGCCTATATCCCTGCCTCTTGGACACAGATTGCTGCAGATATTATGGTTTCGAAGTATTTTCGAAAAGCAGGTGTCCCTCAAACAGACGAAGACGGTAAAGAAAAAAAAGACGATAACGGCGAGGCCGTACTTGGGCCAGAGCGAAGTGCAAAGCAAGTGGTGGCTCGGTTGGCTGGCTGTTGGAGATTTTGGGGAGAAAAATATAATTATTTTGCTTCTCCAGAAGACGCTCAAATTTTTGAGGACGAGCTTAAGTACATGCTTATCCATCAATACGCTGCTCCGAATTCTCCTCAGTGGTTTAATACCGGACTTAATTGGGCATACGGAATAACCGGCCCAGCACAAGGGCATCATTATGTAGACCCAGATAGCGAGAAATTAAAAGAATCAGAAGACGCATATACGCACCCACAACCACATGCTTGTTTTATTCAAGCAGTGTCAGATGACTTGGTAAACGATGGTGGCATAATGGATTTGTGGATACGAGAATCGCGTCTTTTTAAATATGGATCAGGAACAGGAACAAACTTTTCAAACCTTAGAGGCCGTGGAGAAAAACTTTCAGGCGGCGGGCAATCTTCTGGATTAATGTCATTTTTAAAGATAGGGGATGCCGCAGCTGGGGCTATTAAATCTGGAGGAACAACCCGAAGAGCCGCAAAAATGGTGTGTTTAGATCTTGACCATCCAGAAATAGAAGGCTTTATTAACTGGAAGGTAAAAGAAGAGAAAAAAGTAGCTGCTCTTATTTCTGCTGGATATGATTCCCATTTTGAAGGCGAGGCGTATCAGACTGTTACTGGCCAAAATTCAAATAATTCTATCCGCGTTCCTCATGCATTCATGCACGAGCTCGATAAAGACGGATCGTGGAATTTGGTTGCCAGGACCGATGGCTCTATTATGAAAGAAATGCCAGCCAAAGAATTATGGGATCAGGTTGCCCATGCTGCTTGGGTTTGCGCAGATCCAGGGGTGCAATACGACGACACCATTAATGAATGGCACACATGCGCACAATCTGGGCGTATTCGAGCGTCGAATCCGTGCAGTGAGTACATGTTTTTAGATGATACTGCATGTAATTTGGCGTCTATTAATTTAATAAAATTTTACGATACCGAAACACGAAAATTTGATGTTGAAAGCTATAAACATGCTATTCGCCTTTGGACAGTTGTATTAGAAATTAGTGTTCTTATGGCGCAGTATCCGAGCAAAGAGATTGCAGAAAGATCTTTTATCTATCGCACGCTTGGGCTTGGCTATGCAAACCTTGGGACTGTTTTAATGGTGTCGGGTATTCCGTATGATAGCGATGAGGCACGAGCAATTGCTGGAAGTTTAACAGCTGTTTTAACGGGAGAATCATATTCAACCAGCGCTGAGATGGCGAGCTTTTTAGGACCATTTTCTGGATACAAAGAAAACAGAGAAGACATGCTTCGTGTTATGAGAAACCATCGTAGGGCCGCGTACGATGAATCGGAAACAGAATACGAGGGCTTAGAGGTATTTCCCCACGGAATTAAAAAAGACAATGCTCCGGAGTATTTAGTGAAAGCAGCTCAAGAGGCGTGGGATAAAGCTGTAGTATGGGGGGAGGAACATGGCTATAGGAATGCTCAAACAACGGTGATTGCTCCTACTGGAACAATTGGGTTGTTAATGGATTGTGACACCACTGGAGTAGAACCAGATTTTGCACTTGTGAAGTTTAAAAAACTTGCAGGTGGGGGATACTTTAAAATTGCAAACCAATCTATAGAACCAGCTTTGAATGCTCTTGAATACTCGAAAGAAGAAATGAAAGACATTATGCATCATGTGATTGGAAGCATGTCTCTTGACGGTGCTCCTCATGTGAATGTTGAATCTCTTAAGGAAAAAGGTTTTTCTGAGGAAGATATTACAAAAGTAGAGGACCAACTTACCTCGGTATTCGATTTTTCATTTGCATTTAATAAATTTGCACTCGGAGAAGATGCCTTAAAACGTGCTGGGCTTTCAGACGAGCAGATACAAGATCCATCTTTAAATGTATTAGAGGTTCTTGGGTTTAGTGATCAAGAAATTCAGGTGGCTCACAATTATATTTGTGGTCATATGACGCTTGAAGGCGCGCCTCACATAAAAGATGAGCATTTATATGTGTTTGATTGTGCCAATAAATGTGGCGACGGGGAAAGATTTATAGAACCAATGGCTCATGTAAAAATGATGGCAGCTGTTCAGCCGTTTATTTCTGGGTCTATATCTAAAACTGTGAATTTGCCAAACGAGGCAACAGTCGAAGAAATAGAAGATATTTACCACAAAGCGTGGGAATGGGGAGTAAAATCGATCGCTTTATACAGAGACGGCTCTAAATTATCACAACCTTTAAATGCCAAAAAAGATAAAAAAGATTCAGATACAGAAGAAGCACAGGAAGAGGAGGTTCTGGAAAAAGTTGAGACAGCAACCTCTGCTGAAGCTCCTGTGGCCGCAAAACAACCTCAATCAGCAGGAGATAGAGCTTCGTATCAACCAACAGGAACATTGCCGTTACCTCTTAGTCTTACTCGTGGAGAGAAACGCCCACTTCCTAAGAAGCGAAATGGTATTACCGTAGAAGCGCGTGTTTCTGGACATAAGATATTTTTGAGAACTGGTGAGTATGAAGACGGGACGATAGGTGAAATCTTTATAGACATGCATAAAGAAGGCGCTGCATTTAGAAGTATGATGAATTGTTTTTCGATTGCAATTTCGCATGCTCTTCAGTATGGGGTGCCGTTAGAAAAACTTATTAAGAGTTTTTCGTTTACACGCTTCGAACCTCATGGAATGACAGATCATCCTAATATTAAGACCGCAACCAGTGTTATAGATTTTATCTTCCGGATTCTTGCAATGGAATATTTAGGAAGAACCGATTTGGTGCATGTTACTCCGGAGCAAACCGGAACAGTAATTCGAGTTCAAGAAGTTGCCGAACAGCAAAAGGTTCAGCTCGATATTATTGATCATCCTGTTGAAGAAGTAGGTAGCGTAGAAGAAAAAAGAGAGGAAGTGAAAGAACCGATAGCAGAAGCGGAGGTAATGGCTGAACCTGAAGTTGAAAAAGAACCTACTGCTGTTTCAGATGGCCCAGGCGCACTATCAGAAAAAGGATCGACGTCTGACGCTTCTATGGTGAATAAATTTATGAGTGATATGATGGGAGATGCTCCTGCCTGCGACCAATGTGGGCATATTACTGTTCGAAATGGCTCGTGTTACAAATGTCTTAATTGTGGAAATTCACTCGGGTGTTCGTAAAAAAAAAATCAACAATTTGTTTCTTATTTCGTATTTTAGATTTCTGATTTAGCTCAATCTCTATGACTTTTCCTTGGAAAAAACATTCAACCCTTGGGCCTATTGTTGTGTTTTTAGCAATCATTATTGCCTTTGTTATAGGCTACGATATAGGCTCTGCTCCTGTAATTAAGGCGCCTTCGTCTCTCAACGAAGTTACGTCTTCGGAAGTTTCTCTTATGTTCGATTTTGGAGACGGAAATATTACCTCTGAAGTTTTCGACATTTCTAAATATGATTCATCAACTGTCTGGAGTATTACTCAGTCGTTAGCAAAAAAAGAGGGGATAGAAGTGTCGTTTAAGGAATATGATTCGCTTGGAGTGTTGGTTGAGGCAATAGATAATTACAGGAATTCTGGTGTAGAAAAAGCATGGCAATACTGGGTTAATAATGAATATGCAACGGTAAGCTCTTCACTCTATACCCTCTCCGGTGGGGAAGTGGTCATGTGGAAATATGTAGAAGGGCAATTATAGACAAATAAATTTGACGAACCAGATTTGATCACGGTATGATGGAACGTCTGTTTTTATCTTGCAAAAAAACACTGTATGAAATCAAAAAATATCTCAATTATTGTGTGGGCAGCGGCAATTGTTATGGCGCTCGTTGTTTCTCGCATACTCCCCCATCCTTGGAATTTTACGCCAATAGGAGCAGCAGCATTTTGGGGTGCCTTTGTGTTTAGGAAATGGTGGGTAGGGGGTGCTGTGCTTATAGCAGCAATGCTGCTTTCAGATGCCTTTATTGGGTTTTATCAATGGCAAATTTTTGTTGCAGTGTATGGTTCGTTCGCACTTTATGCAGTGTACGGAAAATTAGCAGCAAAATATTCTTCCTCTCTTTCCCAATGGGGAACAGCACTGTTTGGGTCGTTGTCCTTTTTTGTTATTACCAACGCATCGGTCTGGCTGTTTGGAACATTGTATCCCAAAACATTCGATGGCTTAATAGCTTCGTTAGTTGCAGGCATTCCATTCTATAGAAATATGCTTTTTGGCGATGTTGTGTATATTGCGGTACCTTTGGTCGTTTTTGCTGTCGTTCGAGCTGCCCAAAAAGACGAGCTTGTTAAAAGTGTGGTATAATATGTTGATATAAGCAATAGTGTACATGTATGGTTACTCAAACACCAAAAGCAAAAACAGCACAATCTCCACAGCCCGCACAGAAAACAACACTCTCTCAAAAGCAAACATTAGAAGACGTTCGAGACTTACTCGATCGAAATGAAAGACTTTTGAGAAGAATACGTAGATACTTAATAGGAGCACAAGTTCTTTCAGTGCTTAAGATTGTTATTATTTTAGCGCCATTGGTTGCTGCGATATATTTTTTACCACCATTCCTCGAGAAATTAAGCGAATTATCGCCAGGAGGAGGAATACTCCAGCAGTATCAAGAGTTGTTGCAAGGCCAACCAAAAGGCTAGTGTAATCTATGTCTCTTACAGAGAAGCAAAATAATTTTGTTCGATCCGTTATCGCCGGCGCAGTCGCTGGTTTTCTTGTCTCATTTGTCATGACAACGTATTCAAATCCTTCTTCACCTCCCCCGCCAGACAACTCAAAAAACGGGTCAACATTATCGGTAGAGGAGGAGTCTCAGACCGTTGATGCAGTAGAAAAGGTTCTGCCAAGTGTGGTAAGTATTGTCGTTACAAAAGAGTTGGCTATTATTCAGAGAAATCCTTTTTCATTTGATCCATTTAATTTTTTTGGAGGCGATCCGTTTGCTCAGCAGCGAGGGACTGTTCAAAAAGAAAAACGCCAGATTGGTGGCGGTAGTGGTTTTATTGTAACCGAAGACGGGCTTATTGTTACCAATAGACATGTGGTGATAGACGAAGACGCCGAGTATTCGGTGGTGTTAAACGACGGCACAACCCATGAAGCCGAGGTATTAGATAGAGATCTTCTTCTCGATTTAGCGGTTTTAAAAATAGATGCCCAAGATTTGCCGGTTGTAGAACTTGGCGATTCCGAATCAGTAAAAATCGGACAGACAGTAATAGCGATAGGTAATGCACTCGGAGAATTCCAGAATAGTGTTACCAAAGGAGTTGTCTCTGGATTAGGAAGGAATATTGTAGCCGGAGATAAAGCTGGATCTTCCGAAAGACTTGATGCTGTTATTCAGACAGATGCGGCTATTAGCCCTGGGAATTCTGGTGGCCCGCTTATTAACTTGGCAGGCCAAGTAATTGGTGTAAATACAGCCGTAAGCCAAGAAGGCGAGAATATTGGGTTTGCTATTCCAGTAAACGAAGCAACGCGAATGGTAGACAGTGTAAAAGAGAACGGCAGAATTGTTCGACCGTATTTAGGGGTTCGGTATATACTATTAAATGAAGCTATCGCCGAAAAGAATGAAATTGCAATAGACTACGGTGCACTTATAGTTCGAGGTGAAAGCAGGGAAGATTTAGCTATTATTCCTGGTAGTCCAGCAGATAAAGCCGGGTTATTAGAAAACGATATTATATTAGAGGTAGATGGCAGTGAAATAAACGAAGAGAATAGCTTAGCTCGGGCGTTGTCGAAATATAATGTTGACGATGTTGTTACCTTAAAAGTTGTTAGTAAAGGCAAAGAAAAAGATGTTTTGGTTACCCTAATAGAAAGATCACAAGAATAATCGTATAGTGTCATTCAGAGCCTGCCTCAGGCGAAGAATCTCTGCAAAATTATACATATATGAATGAGTTAATCCAAAAACTTGAGAACCTCTTGGCACGCATTGGCGATGCCAGGAGGTATCTTTGACCATCCGAAGCGGTTGCAAGAGCTTTCGGAGTTAGAGAAAAAAATGCAGCATGCCAGTTTTTGGAGTGACCAGGAGGAAGCGCGTAAGGTTTCTAAGCGTGTGGAGCAGCTTCGAGGTGAGCTCAATGAATGGGGAAACTTGGAAGATAACGTATCTACCGATCTTGCGATGGCGCAAGACGAGCAAGGTGCGCTTTTAAAAACAGACTTAACAGAACAACACACTCAGTATAAAAACCAGTTTGAAAAGCTGGAATTTTTTGTATTATTCGACGGCGCGTACGACGAGAGTAATGCGATTCTTTCTATTCATGCTGGGACGGGTGGGGTAGATGCTCAAGATTGGGCAGAAATGCTGTTTAGAATGTTTACCAGGTTTGCAGATAAAAAGAACTGGTCGTTTCAGGTGTTAGATATTTCTCGTGGCGGGGAGGCTGGTATTAAAAGCGTTACCGTAAAGATAGATGGTAGGTATGTGTATGGGTTCTTAAAAGCAGAAGCTGGTGTTCATAGGTTAGTGCGAATATCTCCTTTCGATGCCGAAAATATGAGGCATACTTCTTTTGCGTTGGTAGATGTTTTGCCAGAATTGCCAGAGGTTGGAAATATCGAAATCCCTGAATCTGAATTACGGATAGATGTATTTAGGGCATCTGGGCATGGCGGCCAATCGGTAAACACAACCGATTCTGCTGTTAGGATTGTTCATCTCCCAACCAATATAACCGTTACCTGCCAAAACGAGCGCTCGCAGCATCAAAACAAAGAAACCGCGATGATGATATTACGTGGCAAGCTTGCAAAAAAGTTAGAACACGATAGAGAAAAAGAAGAACGAGATTTACGAGGCGAGGTGTTGTCTGCCGAATGGGGGAATCAGATACGGTCGTATGTGTTGCATCCCTACAAACTTGTAAAAGACCATCGCACAGAATTTGAATCTACCTCACCTTCAGATGTATTAGATGGGGATTTAGAGGAATTTATCGAAGCGTATTTAAAGTGGAAAAAAGAAACGACCACCGGTTAGGACGATGGTCAGGTTGGTAAGTTGGCTGTTCACGAAGCTGCTAGGGAGCCTAGAGCTTCGCAGATTTGTGAAGTATGGTTCCTATCGTGAAGAGAAAGGGGATGACTATCGCTCCCCCTGACAATATAGAGAGACGCCAGGGTAGTCGCTGTTCCGACCTCTGCTTCTTGTAGGCGAGAGCGAAGTAGCACCCCAGCACCGACACAAAGATCAGTATGGTCAGTATTAAGACCGCAGCTATCCCATGGGGGGATGCAAGTCGACAGCCTACGAACGACGCCACAAGGAGAACCGTTGGATGGATGATCGTGCTTCTCTCGGACATGAACTTGAGCGAGCATCCAACTCCTCGTTCGAACCAAGTTATCGACATCGAGGTGTCCTTTCTTCTGTTTAGCAGCCTAGAGTCCCGCTGCTTGACTGAAGATGTTGTAGGTCCAGTGGAGACAGATCCCGCCAGTGATGGATATTGCCGTGAGAGTGGTAGCTCGAACTCCAGCCACTCGGCCGACTCGAAGAAATCGGCAGGATACATAGGAGATCAGCAGGACTGCTGCGATCGAGCCGAATACCATTAGCTGTACGAACGTGCCACTGTCCGATGCAGCAAACCTGGTTATCAGTGACCACCCCACGAGTGAGAACATGTAGAGCGCTTCGAAAGCCCTTTTGTTCACTCGAAAGCGTTGACCGTCGTCCCATTCGGGGCCGTCACAAGTCTGTTTGGTCATGGTTTTACCCTTCGTAAGGAACGCGTGGACGTTATTTATAAGCTATCATGGGAAAGGTTATAAATCAATTGCATCCACTCCGTCATTCCGGCCTTGAGCCGGAATCCATGTTTTATGAGAATTAATAAATTTCCTGGATCCCGAGTCGGGGCCCCCCATCACAAGGACGGGGCACCGCGGGATGACAAACAAAATCAATTATATCCATATCAAATTTTAAGAATAGCAGGAATCTTTTTTTTAATTGGAGTATTTGTTGCGACATTTATAGTTCCTCCTCCGGTCATCATTGTAACAACAGGAATACTAGCTGCAATCACGCTTGTAATCGCATTTATATTTAAGAAGAAAAGAATAGTAGCTTTGTCTCTGGCTATTCTTTTTTTATTTTTGGGAATAGGGAGATTTTCGATAGGCACTACAGAATTGCAAAACTCCATCCTTATTCACAAAGAAAAGGAAGTGTCATTTAAGGGGGGAATTTTTAGAGAGCCCGAAAGACTTTCAGACAAGCAACGAATTTCGATTCAACCACAAGACTACGAAGGAAATATTCTTGTAACAACCAGATTGTATCCAGAATATAATTATGGAGATGTCTTAAATATAACCTGTAAAATTCAGCAGCCAGGAGTTATAGAAGATTTCGACTATGGGAATTATTTAAAAACAAAAACTATCGATGCGGTTTGTTATTATCCTAAAAGCGTTAATGTGGTAGAAACTCAGGGTAATACTATTATTAAATCTATCTTAACGTTAAAGCAGAAAGTGCTTAGTTCTATTAACCAATCTTTACCAGAGCCACATTCGTCTTTGCTCGCAGGTATTTTAGTTGGAGCAAGAAGAAGCATTCCAGAGGGATTGCTAGAAGATTTTAATAGGGTTGGTTTAACACATATTATTGCGATATCTGGATATAATATCACACTCATTGTTCGATTTGTTTTAATTCTTGCTCCCTGGGTCTGGATAAATAGGCGACACGCATTTTGGTTGATGATGCCGTTAATAGGAGTGTTTGTTATTTTTGTTGGTGGACAAGCCTCTGTAGTGCGGGCGGCATTATTTGGCATAATTGGAGCATTGGCATATACCATAGGAAGAAAACAATCTATTGGGAATGCATTATTGGTAACAGCTGCCGCCATGGTGGCTATTAATCCATGGATTTTACGATACGACGCTGGTTTTCAATTATCGTTTTTGGCAACTCTTGGATTAGTGTATATAGAGCCATTGTTTGAAAGATTAAGAACTGGGAAGTTTTTGTTTTTAAAAGAGATAGCAACAGCAACACTTGCTGCAACTATCGCGACACTGCCTTTAATTTTATATATATTTGGAAGATTATCTGTTGTAAGTTTATTTGCGAATTTGTTAATTTTACCAGTAGTTCCTTGGGTAATGGCACTTGGGGCTGTTGTAACGTTTGTTGTAGCGATTGTTCCTTTAGGATATTTAGCTGTTTCTGTTGTTTCTTTTCCGGTGTGGATATTGCTGGAATACGTTATTCGAGTTGCAGAGTGGTTGTCTGGGTTTGGGTGGGCGAGTGTTTCTATTGAGTGGTTTTCGTGGCCATGGTTAATAATAAGTTATGGATTACTGGGTTGGTTGTTGCTTGCTTGGCATCGCAAGAAAATACTCTCCACCTCTAAATTTTGATATTATAAAACCCATACGTATGTATGGGGAAAGGCTTCGTAGAAATGGTAAGAGCTCGACGCGGGGCGGGTCGCGGCGAGCTCTGGTTACGGGGAACGGATTGTTGGACGCTGGTGTTTATGGCCTTGTGTATGTAACAATGGCCACTACCTCCTTGCTGAAGTCTCGATTGTAGGCCGTCGACTTCAGTTGGACTCCGACGAATTCCACTCCTGGAAGTTCGAGGTTAAGCCTTTCTTTAGAACGATCTTCGAGCACGTCTTCCACTCGGTCGTTCTGGCTGACGGTGAAGCCCACCTCAAGGAGGGGTTCGGAACCTTGATTCCAGACCCAAACCGCGAGTGCTGCTGTTATAACGAGTACGGTCAGAGTTGCTCGCATGGGAGTGTTACCTCTTCCTTAACGGATTGCGTAGCGAGAGCCTCGTCAAGGCGATTAGGGTTGCTGCGAAGAGAAGCGCTTGTTCGAGGTCTATCGCCATCAGCTGGTTCAAGCCAAGTTGTCGTGCTATAGCGGCCGACAACGCGACTGCAGCTAGCAGGGCAGCTGTGAACTTGGGAGTATCTTCGCGGAACATAGATTACCCTTCGGGATTTTGAGTGAGCATCTGCAAGAAGCAGGCGAAGATCAAGATCGAAAGCGGGATGTATTCTATACTGTCCATTCTAAGTCCAACCCAAGCTCTGTGTTAATGCTGATATATTAGCATAATAATACTTATTTGTCAATGTTTGTTTTATCTAAAAAATGGCTTGTTTTAACATCTTTTGTGATTTTTTTAGGGGCATTAGGCTTGTTATTGGTGTTTTATTTTAGTCCAACACAGGCTCTAAAACAGCTCGAAATAACGTTTTTTAATGTAGGACAAGGCGATTCTGTGCTTATTCAAACGCCGTATCAACAAAACATTATTATCGATGGTGGGCCAGATAATTCGCTTATCCAAAAGCTTGGCAGAACACTGCCTTTTTATGATAGAACCATAGACCTTATCATCATCACCCATCCGCAGTCAGATCATTTTTTTGGGTTTATAGATGTTTTAGAAAGATATAAGGTAGAACGAATTATAACAGCAGATATTCCGTACGAAACAGAAGATTGGAAAGCATTTGTATTGCTTGCACAACAAAAAAATATTCCAACGCATTTTGTTTCATCAGAACGCAGCATCACTTTAGGAGAGGATCTTTTTCTCACTTTTTTATGGCCACAAGAGCAATTTATTAATACTCAAACATTAAAAGACGCAAATGAAGGGTCTGTCGTTGCCGAGCTAGTGTACAAAGATCAGAAATATTTATTTGCAGGAGAAATTACCCAGGAGATAGAAAAAAGGTTAATAGAAAAGAATTTGTTTCACGATATAGATGTATTAAAGGTTGCGCATCATGGAAGCAAAACATCTACCAGCAAAGAATTTATACACAGCACTACCCCAGAGGTGGCAATTATTATGGCAGGCAAAGAGAATAGATTTGGGCATCCGAATTTTAGAACCCTTAAAACACTTCAAGATTCGAATATTCCCACATTTCGTACCGATATTCATGGCGACATTACCATTACTTCCGATGGAGCAAGGTATTCGACAGTTCCGCAATTTTCTGGTGGTTTATAAGTTCTCATGTTATAATGGGGTGGAAATTAACAGATGAGCTATGTCACCAAAAAACGCATCTGTCCTTTTAGTTGAGGACGATGAATTGCTTTCTCAAATGTACAAAACCAAGTTGTCGCACGATAAATTTAAGGTGACAACCGCGTTAGATGGCGAGGCAGGGTATGCAGAAATAGAAAAAGGCGACTTTGATGTTGTCTTGTTAGATGTTATTATGCCAAAACTAGACGGTTTTGGGGTACTCGAAAAGATGAAAGCAAACGAGAAAACAAAAGATGTGCCAGTTATTATGCTTACAAATCTTGGCCAAGACGAGGATATAGAAAAAGGAAAGTCGCTTGGAGCGTACGATTACCTTATAAAAGCAAACTTGACCCCACAACAAGTGTCTGATAAAATCAAGGACGTTTTAAAGAAGATTGATAAAGAATCTCAGGAATAAGGCGAGTTGCACAACACGCTGCCGGCCGAAGGGTCGGTTTTCTGAATCTCATATATATATGCACAAAAAGATGAAACAAGAGCGAACATTAGCGCTGGTTAAACCAGATGGAGTAAAACGGGGGCTTATTGGCGATATTATTAATCGTGTCGAGCGCCGCGGGTTAAAGGTAATAGCCATGAAAATGGTTTGGGTAGACAGAGAACACCTCGAAAGCCATTTGCCATCCGATCCTGCCTGGGTAGAACGCTTGGGAGAAAAAACTTTGAGCACTTTTGAGGAATATAAAATAGATCCTATCAAAGCTCAGGGAACAGACGACAAAAAAGAAATTGGAACAATGGTTAAAGAACAAATTTTTGAATACTTATCATCTGGGCCTATTGTGGCGATGGTTATTCAAGGAATTCATGCGATAGATATGGTTCGTAAATTGGTTGGCCATTCATTGCCTGTATTTGCGGAAATGGGAACTATTCGAGGTGACTATAGTGTAGATTCTCCAGCAGTTGCAAATTTAGAAAAACGTGCAATTAAAAATATTGTACATGCCTCGGAAACGCAGGAAGAATCGGACAACGAAATTGGATTGTGGTTTACCCCAGAGGAAATTCACGATTATAAACGAGCAGAAGAAGATATAATGTTTTAATTTTTCATCACTCAAAAAGAAAAGGGGCCGAAAGGCTCCTTTTTAGTTTTCCACAGTTTTTCTTGACGCATGAATGAAAATTCTTTAATGTAAGTATCAATATGCATCAGCAGACATCCAAACTCTTTATTATTAATAAACTTGTCACAGACAAGGTGAGTTTTGATACTGAAGCATAAGCGTAGATAACCTAAGCAGAAATCAAGACTCGCCACCTAAAAAGGGCGATGTTTTTTTCTGCCTATCTCGGAGAGGACAAACCATGGCGACCGAACACCTCGACGAAGAGCGGCTTGAAGAAGAACAGCCCGAACACCATACGAGTGCCGAGGCGGCTGAGAAGTTTCTAGCTACTTTGAGAGACGCCGAGTTCGACTACGCTTGCCGCTGTCAGAGCTAGGCCAAGGAACGGGCGCAAGAGAGAGCACCCTACGAGTTGAAGCCAACAAAAAGGAGTCCATTGTGGCTCAAAAAATCGCAACGCCGAGCAGCACGAAAATCCACATTACAGGAAGCCTTCCTTGTGGGGGTTGCTGCGGAGACGAGAACGGAGTCAACTGCGGACTTGCACCTGGCGGCTGCTGGGGAACGGATTTTCTCGCGGGCGAACCTGGAATGTCAGGCGACCCGCAGCACTCCGGCGCGATTCCGCCGCCAGATGCCGATGATGGTGATGTCACCTGGGCAACATGGTGCAATGATGAAGTAGGCGGACAGGGCCTGCGTGGTGCGGACTAACCGGTACGAGAACTTGGAAGGGAGAGGTAGATAACGATTTGCCTCTCTCCTTCCCCACTTGACAAATAGGGAGGAAGTGGTAGAATTATTTTCGGTATATGTATTATCAGCACTCTAAATGCACATCAGCGAATGTGAAATCCCGTTTTAACGGGATGGGGTTTGGTACTGCATAGCGAACGACTTGAAACGAACGATGTGCTCACCAGAGACCCCACGACGAAAGGGGTTTTTTGATGGGCTAGGCTGAATCCTAAGGAAGCGAAGGAGCGGTTTCCATGTCCGTCGCAAGCAATCACACTCCGCCAGAAGTAACTGCGTTATCTGTCGATCCGGCAGAGGTTCTGGTGGAGGTAACCGACGACACTGTTGTCACAGAGCCTGTGGAGCCTCCGACTGCTTCACCGTCGCCTCGAACCGACTATTTGGCGTTTGATTTTCCAACATCGACGACGTGGAAGATCGGTCGCTAGAGCCCGAAGACTGAGATCATTTCGTCACCGAGGAGGCTGTGCGTGTATCCAACAGATACTTATACGCACGGCCTCTCTTCATTTCAATTTAATACTAATAATGATATACTGTATTTAGCTGAGGCTAGGGGTGTAAAATGTGTTCTATAAAAAATCTCAAGGTAGTCCTTATCGATCACTTCCGTGGAAGTGGTCTGCGGGCTCATGCGTTTACTCTGCCTTTAGGTAGACTAAACTACTTGCACTTGGGAACACTTTTCACTTCTGGTTAAAGCACCAAGGGTTTATGACACACCATGGTATTTAGCTCACCCTCTTTCGGGATTATCCCCAAGAGGGTGTTGCTTATTAAAGAAATAAAAAACACCGACTACTGTGTTTTTGTTTTGTAGAGACGTATCGGTGATACGTCTTATTTAAATGTATCAAAAGACGCGGCATCGCCGCGTCTCTACCGATTGTGTCATGTCCCCTCCTTTAGAAGGAGGGGATAGAGGGGTGGTCTGTTTAATCTTTTTTACGTAGCAAAGGAAACAGTACTACATCTCTTAAATTTGAATTCCCAGATAACAAAGAAACAAGTCTATCTACTCCCATACCCCAACCAGAAATTGGCGGCATACCATGTTTCATGGCAGTAATATATTCGTCGTCGCCTTCCATAACTTCTGTCTCACCTTCTTCTTTACTTTCTGCCTGTTCTTCGAAGCGTTCTTTTTGGTCGATAGGGTCTACAAGCTCGCTGTAGGCTTTTACAATTTCCCAACCATTTATTACTAATTGGAACTGGTCTACTATGTTTTCGTCTTTGTCGTTTCTTCGTGCAAGCGGTTGTAATACAGCAGGGTAGCCGTATAGAAACACTGGGTTAATTAATGTCGGACGAACAACTTTTTTATAGAGATTATCCATTAACCCTGGCAACGACATTTCGTCTAAGCCTTCGAATGCTATATCTTTCTTTTTTATAGCCGCTCGTAGTTCATCTGCCTCGGTATAGGCAGTAATGTTTATTCCAGTTTTTTCTTTTAAGAGTTCTACAAAGTTTTCTCGTGGCCATGGTTGTTTAAAGTTTACTTTGGTGCCATCTTCGTATTCGATTGTTTCTGGAATGTTTAATTTCTCGAATAGCGTTGCAAACACTTTCTCGGTAAAATCTATGTTGTCTTCAAAATTCCAATACGCAGCATAGTGTTCCATGTGTGTATGCTCTGGTAAATGAGATGGATCTAATCCCTCGTTTCTAAATGCTTTCCCTATTTCGAATACTTTATCAAACCCACCTACAATTAATTCTTTTAATGGCAGCTCGTGAGAAATACGTAGGAATAAATCTTGATCCAACGCATCGTGGTGCGTTTTGTATGGGTTTGCAACCGCACCAGTAGCAGCATGAGTAAGGGTTGATGTCTCTACTTCGTGAAACCCATGTTGCCAATAGAATTCGCGTAATGTTTTTATAACATTACTTCGGAATACAAATAATTCCTTGCTGTCTTGGTTTGCAATTAAATCTAAATATCGCTGACGATATTTTATTTCGGTGTCTTTTAATCCAGCCCATTTTTCTGGAAGCGGTAAGAGTGCTTTGCCGAGGAATACTGTTTTATGGGCTTTTAGTGAAAGCTCACCAGATTTTGTAACAAACATTTCTCCAGATACACCGATAAAGTCTCCGAGTGAATATATTTCATGAAACTCGGTATAGGCATGTTCTCCTACAGCATCTTTTTGTAATACCACTTGGATTTTGCCGGTAATATCTGAAATATGGCAAAATGTAATTTTCCCCATCTTTCGAATAGAGGTAATTCTGCCGGCTGTAGATAGGGTGTCTTCTTCTTTTAATCCTAATGCCTGCTGGATTGTTTTGTCTTTAGGAAATTTTTCTGGATACGGAGCAATACCAGCTGTTTTTATTTTTTTAAGCTGATCTTCGCGTGTTTGGAGTTCGTCTTGTAATGCCATAATGGAGTAATCGTATACGAGCGGGCGTGAAAAATCAATTAGGGAGATAATTTTGGAATAAAAACGGGTACCCCTGGAGTCGTTGAGGTACCCTTGAACACATAGCTCGTGTTCGATAATGCACGAAGCGCATCCAGGCCGTCAGTCGTGTGTGCTGGCTTCGTGTCTGGGATGCTGAAGCGCAGCATCGATGACTTGTAGCTCCTGCCCGGCTCTTCGGTTTTCCATCCAGTCGAGAATCCCTTGGAGCTCTTCGCGCGTAGTTGCTTTGGCGGAATTCTCAGGGTTGAAGGTGTCCCTTCTTCCTATCTTGACGATCCCGCTGTTTTTCGCGCTCGGGATGACGATCACATCCGGCCAAGTATCCGTCGACTCCTGGATGTGCCGTGCTGCCATCGCCCTGATTCGAGTTCCTGTATTGCAGAGGTCACTCAAGTCGATGACTACCGCCCGTTTGCCAGCTGCAGCGCGGTTCAGGTTCCCGAAAGTTCCGGATCCTGTTCGCCTGTCAACATCTTCTCGAAGTAGGCGATCTAGCATGGTCTCGATCTGGTGGTCTCCATTGAGACCGGCTATCGCGGGGTGGTGGTTTTCGGGGCCGAGAACGAGAAGTTTCATGTGGCGATTCCGTGTGCTACGAGAGTCTCTTTGGTGAAGAGTTCTCTCATGATTTCCGATGCAGCTCGTGAAGGTAAGCTGATGTGCGCGAGCTCGAGTGAGCTGCGCACGTGTGGGTCGTCTGCTGCACCCAGTACTAGGGGTGCTGGCGAAGACAACTCGAGGACATCAACAACCGTAAGAGGCGCTGTTGTTCCATTGGCAGCGAGAAGAGAAAGCAATGTCCAGGCGAGCTGACGAACCTCTAGAGTTGTGCCATCTCTGGCAAACCGAGAGAGGCTTTTCCTCTGCATCTGAGCATTTGTTTCTGCCATGCTAGGAAGCCTGGCATTCTCCCCCCTCCTTTGTTGGGGGAGACGGAAGCCGATGAGTGCTGCAGCTGATGTTACTTGTGACGAAGACACCGAGACGCTCCTGTCGAGTCTGTGTGGAAGGGACGATTTCCTGCTAATACGAATATACTAAATAATGATTTTAATGTCAATTTAATCTTGTGGTTTATGGATCAAAAAATAAACGGCTCACTGCATGAGCCGTTTATTTATGCTAAAGAAAGCCTAATTTGAGATTTAAGTTTTTAAATCCTTGCTTGTCATTTCGCGCGCCCCGTACCGAATGGTTACTGGGGAGGAGGCTCGGCGACGAGAAATCGGGGAACGAATGAACAGGTATTGCTCGACTACAGATTTCTCGTCTCCGCTAATAGGCGGATTCTCGAAATGACAGAAGAAGAGTTAAAGCTCGGAAATATCGCGGTGGGTAAAGATTCTAATAGTCCATTCTACGGTTGCTCGTAATCGCTGTTTCCATGAAATAAGTTTTGCAAAATAAATAGTTCTCCACATCCACCATGCAAACCTACCGGTGAGCGAAAAACTACCTATTTGCGCTGCTGCTTTCCATCTTCCTAGCGACAATAGCATTCCAGCGGATTTATAATGAAAAGCTTTTACAGGTTTATTGTTTATGAGTCGTTGTATGTTGATGGCAGTTGCACTGGCCTGCTGTACTGCAGCTTGCGCGAGTGCTGGCACGTTTTCCGGGTGATCTGCCATGTCGCCTAGCACAAATATTTCTGGCGAACTAGTAATCTGAAGACTTGCATTTACAGTAATTTTTCCGTCGAAAGATTTTGCTGGTTTTATATCAAACTCTATTTCAGCGGCTTTAATCCCTGCAACAAAAATGGGAGTAGCAGTGTGTAGCGTTTTTCCGCTTTCTAGGGTAATGCCGTTTTCGTCTATGCTCTCTACTGATTGTTGGAGATGCATGTTAACGCCAGCTTTCTGTAATTGTTTCAGGCTCTCTCTTTGAATTGTTGGTGCAAACGAAGAAACCAATTTGTCTGAGCGTTCTATTAAATGAACCTGCGCATGCTGCATTAATTCCAAGGGGTAGAATCTTCTAAAAGTTTTATGAATAAATTCTGCTAACTCGGAGGCTATCTCTACTCCGGTTGGGCCGCCGCCAATAACGGCAAATTGAAGCAGTTGTTTTTGTTTTTTTGCATCTGCCTCATGGCGGGCGTGTTCGAAGCATTCTATGACGTGATTTTTAAGTTTAATGGCATCTTCCATTGTTTTTAATGTAAAGCAATGTTTGCGTGCATTGGTAATATTAAAAAAGTTTGTTTTTGCACCAAGTGCAATTACTAAATAGTCGTATGAAATATTCCCAAGCGAAGTTTGTATTAATTGTTCTTGGCTATGTATTTTTTGTGCGGTTGCTTGGTAAAAATCTGTTTGGCAGCAGGTAATAAAACTACGAATAGGTTGCATTATAGTATCTGGCGGTAATCCACCGGTTGCAACCTCGTGTAAGAGGGGAGTAAACAGGAAATAATTTTTTGGGTTTACTATAATTATTTCTATTTGTTTGTTGCTGTGGAATTTTTTGTGGAGATAACGAAAAGTATTAACACCAGCAAACCCGGCTCCTAAAATTACTATTCGTATTTTTTTTGTTTCTGCTTTCATGTATACAATAATACAAAAATCCTAAACATTAAGCAAAAAAAAAAGAGCTCGCCGGGTCGGAATGGCGAGCAGATCGGGGTACGATGGAGAGGCAGTAATCTCTTGAGTTGGGGGGATGTGTTTACCCACAATCAGAGAGTACTATCTCTTTGTTGTTTAAAATATAGTGGAGATGTCGTTTAAGGTCAAGCTTATTTATAAAACTTAGTAAAAAAATACTCACCAAGAAAATTAAGGTAAGTATTTTATAATGAAGGTAATTAGCTTGCCGCGTTTATTGCAACAAAAATTCCCGCAGCAATTCCACCAGCTATCGCAAGTGCTATAAGCACAATACCAACAATCAACCAAACATGGAGGTAGTGTTCGTTTTTCTCTTTTTGCTCTGGGGTTATTTCGCCTCTCGATTCTTTTAAGCTTAAGTATAACTCGGCCATAAAGCACATGGTGTAAGGAATATAGAGAAACATTACAATAGACGTTAATATAATTTGTGCAAGTTCTCCTCCTCCCACAGCAACGCCGATTATATAAGAAATAATTCCTGCAATAATAAACAATGCGTATACTGCGAGCGATAATAATATCGACCTTCCAACAATAGCCCACCATCTACCTCTCACGAGAATGCGAGATTTCCGAATCGAATCCATAATGCCAAGGTTTTCGTCTACATATACGTACAAAGCAAACATTAATTGAACAGCAAGAATAATTCCTGGAACAATAAATGCGATATACCCACCTAAAACAATAACCATCATAACAATATTTATTCCGATTGATGGGATAATAAGTTTTAAGCTTTTCTTTAGGGTTACCTTAACGTTGCTTGTGGTTTCTTTTGACAAGCTCGCAATAAGTAATGCTAATGGTGCCCATACGGCAATAAGTACATACAGAAGTGTAAAAAGAATAAACCCAACAACAAAAAGTATGCTGCTTGGATTTGTTAATTCTAGGTTAGGATCTCCTTGCGCATATAACGAGTATAAGAGAATAGAAGCAGCATAGAGAGCCGAAAGAATAAGCAGTGTTTTTTGTCGTTGTTTGAGTCTTGCCCAAGCAGCACGAAAGAGTGCTCCTGGTGCGATTAATAATTTAGTTGATTCTGACATAGAGCCTGTAATGGTTAATAGGTTACTTACTATAAGTATACCTTGGGAAGAAATTTTAGTGAATGTCTCCTATAAAACAGAACGGGGCCTTAGTGTGTAGACGTATCTACAGTTACTAAGGCCCACGGGAGGTAGGGTTAGGGGCGCCAGCGACTGGCTGGCTTGTGCTCTCAGTGGTTGGTTCAAGCACCGGGCGGCCTCCTTGTTCGTGAAGGGTAAAGTCCTGGCACTTCAATTTTACCATGGCCACAATCTCGGACCGCGTGTATTGGGAAGCTTGGCCAGATTCGAATTCAAAGCTGAACGAGTCTTCTATTGACCATGAACCAAGCTGGAGCTTTGTTGTTGGTACCGGCTCTTTGGCAGGGCTAATCGAGGCGATTCTCGTCCAGATGCCGTTTGTGTTTTGCTCAAGGAAAACGGTCTCTCCGGTTTGGTTTCGGATCGTTACCGGGACCGTAAAGATTGAAACATTCACACAAACTACAAGTGGCGGGCCAAGAAGCGACCCACCACAGCCGAGGATTACCAAGAGGAATGCGAAGAGAGCTAGCATGAAGGCGATTTGCACACTGCGGCGACGTAATACCATGACCAGTTCTCCTTTGGTGCGAGGCTTCGTTGCATATATCTAACAATGCTTTTGGGAGCTTGTCAAAAAAAACTTCTTGACTTTTGTTTCTGGGAGGACTATAACAGGGGTGTGAGAAGATTTCTGATCCCATTGCTCGCCCAGGGGCCGTTGCGGGGAATAGTAGTGGTAGCGGGCTTGAAAAAGGAACAGCGACGCGAGCCTTTCAGATATTTTCTTTGAAGGCTGGTATGCCTGTTTAATGGATGTCAGCCTTCCTCCTTATTTTTTCGTTCTTTCTCAACTTTAGAGTGTGTACCTGCGTGGCGTTTGACGATTTCGAAATAAGTCCTCAGTTCGTCAGACTTTCGTAGGTACGCAAAAGCCAGCTGGAATCATGGAACCACCTATCTCGTCCAATTGTTGGATCGAGCCTAGGCCTCAATTCATGTTCCAGCTGGCACCCCTCCGAATAGAGTACGAGGGGTGATTTTTTTAATTAAAGTAATTTTTCTAAATGGATTCTGGTTTGTTCTATTTCTTCGTAGGGTGTTGTTTCGGTAAACATAAATCCATTCGAAACTAAAAAAGCCAGCATTTCTCTGCGGCAGTTTCGTGTTTTTATCGTTAGTTTTTTGTAGTCCTTATCTTTAGCCCATTGCAGCTGGTGTGTCATCAACTGTTTCATCACTCCCTTTCTTCTGTGCAGTGGATCAACCCCCGCCATCCAGCAGTAGAAAGAATTATCAGAGTCTCTATCGTAGCTTACCATATATCCTGCTGGTGCATTGCCTACAAATGCAATCAGAATACAGTGATCTTTTTTTCTATACCGATCAGTAAAGTAGTTTGCAGTGTATGGCTGTGGCGAAGAGAACTCGGGGATTGTTTCGTTTATTGCCATTGCCTGACGGATGGTTCCCTCCTTAACAGAGAGATGCGCCATAAGAAATTTAGCCAATAACGTACTGAATTAAGAATACGGCGGTCATTGCGAACACAAGAATAATGCTGATAATAAGCAGTGCTGCTTTTAGGAATTTTTCTTCTTGTTTGTTTTTTATTATTCCAGTAATAGCAAGTAAGAAGGAAAGGACCGGTAATCCAATCGTTAAAATAAAACCAGTGGCAGGGGTAAGCGATTGGAACGATTTTGTAAGCGGCGAGTCTGGAAAAAAGTTAAAGAGTTTGAATATTGCACCAGTCCAAAAGAGTGCGGTTGGGACCAAGAGGATAAACCCAAGTGTTGTAAGTTGAGTAAGACCTCGTTTTTCATTTTTCATATTTTAGGTGTTTATTTTATATCTTTATAATACCAAATTTTTGATAGAAAGATCAAAAAATATCCCTTTCGGGATATTCGTTGATTTAAGCAGCAAGTTTAGACATTACTCGTAGACACCTGGTACAAACGTCTCGTTTTTTTCCTTCTATCTTTTTTGTTTGAAGATTTGGATAAACGCGACGTTTTGTTTTTACCATTGAGTGCGATCGAGATAAAGACATTTTAGAACTTCGCTTGCAGAGGTAACATTCTTTAGCCATAGAGAGGTATTATTGATAACGAGACATACTGTACCAGATATTTGTATAGAGGTCAATTATTTTTTTATAGTCATTAGCGATGTGTGTATTCGTATGTTTTGATTGTGATATGCAGAGATCCTTCGCCGACATGCAGTCTCCTCCCCAGTCACTCTGTCAAGCAGACTACGGACGGGGCAGGCTGGATGACGAGTAAGGAGGACCCCTTTCCATTCGTCATTCAGCCGCGCCCCGTCCTTGTGACAAGGAGATTGTCTCAATCGAAGAATCTTTGGAGCTTGGAATTATTCATCATTAAATTATTTTTAAGAAAACGAAAAGTGGTACCGGCTGCAGGATGCAACGAGTACCACCTATAATTCCTCCTTTCATGAGGATGTGAGTTTGTTGTTTAGAAGAACCATCGCGGCGCCTGTTCTGCAACCTGCGCGCCTTGCCATTCTTCGAGGTCTGGACAGAGGCTTTCGTCTCGAGTAAAGAAGAACGACATTCCTGGCCGCAGGTTCCTGAGGCTCGTAGGGACAGAGAAGTACTCGTCCCTTGAGGGGCGTACTCCGAGCTTGTCCAAGTCGCTCTCTTCGTTTGGGTCATCATGGCGAAGATGGACGTGCGGATATCCATCAATCACCTCTAGCCCTATGACCATGAGCCGGTTTGTTTCAACCTGCGGTGAATCAAGAAGGTCGATGTTTTCGTCTAGTTCGTCTGCGAGGACTGTTGCACGGTAGACGAAAGATCCGGGTAGATCTTCTGTCTGTGAAACAGACGCAAAAGGTCCTCGGAACGCTGGAAGGTGAATCCTTGGCATGGGGATCACTCTTCCCATTACCACGGATCCTCCGTGGTTTGTTATCATGATGCATTCGCCCATGGTAGGCGCAATGCCATCATTTAGGAAGCAGACCAGGCCATCCCTGGCTCGCATTTCGTCACAGACTCCCACCCACGTTTGGGTGTCGTTGTTCCAGCGAAGTTTCGCTACCAGGCTGGGCCCTTCATCCTTTAAGTTGGTGTAGATGGCTCTGCTGAGCTCTTCTGGGAGAACTCGAACTCCGAGTTCGGGCTTTGGCGGCTGAGTGAAGCTGCTGCGTCCGGCCTCTCGTCGCGTCGTCATCGTTCCGTCTCCTCGTCGCGAAGGTCGGGTCAAGGTGCGGGCACAAATGCGAATTCAGATTTTGATTTTCTCTGTTTTTTCGCCGTGCAATTTAACATGATCTTCATAAAAATTCGCCGGTGCGACATTGTTGCAAAGCCAACATATACGGCAACACCATCGCACATAGCGAGAGTAAAATATCATAATAAATAAATATTGTCAAGCGTTGTTTTGCGCTGTTTTTAAATAAAAAAAGACCCCGATATTGCGAATCGGGGGAAGTGGGTTGAAGGTTGGAGAGTTTGTCCACGAGCAGAGAATGACTATCGAATGAGGCTAAAGGTTCCTTTGGTGGTTCTTTCGCCTTCACCGACAGCTAGCCACGAGGCCTGGTTGGGGTCATATCTCAGGTAAAGGATACTCACTCCCCCGAACCTGGGAGCGCTCACGTACAGAACCACTCCTTCTTCTTCAGATCCTCCTGAGCTTGTGACGGTGCCAATTATGTGATGGCCCGAATTGTCATGGAAGATGAACCTTCTTCCAACAGGCTCGTCTTTCACGCCCGCTTCCTGCAAAGAGTGCTGAATCCTTTCTAGCAAGTCTTTTGTTACTTGATCCATACTCGTGCCTCCTTAAAGGTGCATATTTCGGTGCACAGCGAGTCTGTGCTTGCGAACAAATAACATTATCCTTTTTTTGACATTCAGACAAGAACCTTATACGATTATCTCGTATGATTTTAGCAAAACTGTTTACCGATCCTGTGTTTTTTGTGATATGGGTAGTTGCCATAGTATATGGCATAACTATTCACGAGTTCGCGCATGTAGCTATGGCGCGGTATTTAGGCGACCACACAGGCGAAGATATGGGCCGGCTTACCTTAAACCCTCTGGCGCATGTAGACCCTATGGGGTTTTTGCTGTTGCTCGTAATTGGGTTTGGGTGGGGAAGGCCAGCGCCGTTTAATCCTTTTAACTTACATAAAGTAAAAAGCGCAAAACTTGGGTCTGCTTTAGTAGCATTAGCAGGGCCAGTTTCGAATTTACTGAGTATTTTTGTGTTTGTGGTGGTAACAAGGGTTCTTTTAGGGTCTTTTGCATTTTCTCCAGAAAGCCTTATTATTCAGTTTTTTATCTTTCTTATAATGATAAATGTAGTGTTGATGGTATTTAATTTACTTCCAATCCCGCCGTTAGATGGTTCTAAAATAGCGTACGCCCTATTGCCAGATAGTTACGAATGGCAACAGCGAAAAGCGATGTGGGAAACAAAAGGCCCGTGGATTTTGTTTTTGGTGATTATTATAGATTCGTTTACACCTGGTAGCTTTTTAGGTGGATTGTTTCAGTGGTTTTTTGGATTAGTGCTGAAAATGCTTGGATGATCAAATGGCGAGACCCCCTCTCAATCTCCCCCTACTTTAGAGGGAGAGGTATGCACCTGATTGGGTAAAAAATGTCATCCTGAGTGCATCCCGAAGGATCTTCAATATATTGCTATTGGAGATGATTGTTCATATTCATCAT
>JABIPD010000054.1 GCA_018698735.1 Candidatus Jacksonbacteria bacterium
ATTGTTCCAAAAGTAATGCAAAAGGCAGTTGGGCTTAATCCTATTATTAGTATTGTAGCTGTTTTGGTTGGTGCAAAGATTGCTGGTATTCCTGGTGCTATTATTGCGATTCCATTGGTAACTGCTATCTCGGTGTTTTTAAGAGATTTGTTTGAAAAAGATGATGTCTAAGAGATTAAATTAGAAATTCAAAATTTAAAATTAGAAACCATATCAAACTATTGAGTGTTTCAGATGTCTTTCATTTCGTGTTTTGTATTTAAGATTTCGAATTTAATATAGTTATGCTGTATTCTGTTGCTACGCCAATTGGAAATAGGGAAGATATTACACTCCGTGCCTTGCGAATTTTACGCGAGGTTAATTTTATTTTGTGTGAAGACACCAGAGTAACAAGCAAGCTGCTTGTTATGCACGATATTAAAAATACATTAGTTAGTTATCATCACCATACTTCTGAAAAAAAGATACAACAGATTGTAGAACGACTAGTACAGGGAGAAAATGCTGCTTTGGTAACAGATGCTGGAACCCCAGGGATTTCTGATCCTGGCAATATTCTTATTGAAAAAGCTCTAGCGCAAGGGGTAGAGGTGTCGCCGATTCCAGGGCCGAGTGCTGTTGCAACAGCGCTTTCTATTGCAGGTGTTCCTACTGACAAATTTGTTTTTATCGGATTTGTGCCCCACAAAAAAGGCCGTAAAACATTGTTCGAAAATATTGCCCAACAAAAAGAGACTGTTGTTTTTTACGAATCTCCTCATAGAATAAAAAAAACACTTACCCAGCTTGCAGAGCATATTCCAGAAAAAGAGGTGATTGTGTGCAGAGAGCTTACAAAAAAATTCGAAACCATTTATCGTGGTAACATTTTAAATATTATAGATAGCGTAAAAGAGAAAGGCGAGTTTGTTGTTATTGTTCCTAGGTAACAGAGATGAATCTTTACTTTTTGCTGTATTTTGGCTATGCTCGGTGAGATATGAAATATATTACAACCCCCATTTACTACGTAAACGATAAACCTCATATAGGGCATGCGTACACAACGCTTGTTGCAGATATAGTTGCACGAACGCACGTGCTTTCTGGTGAGGAAGTATTTTTTTTGGCTGGTACCGACGAGCATGGAACAAAGATTGCACAAGCAGCGGAAAAAGCAGGTAAACAACCACAGGAATTTACAGACGAAATAGCAGCCTCATTTAAAGAGGCTTGGCAAAATTTAGGAATAGAATATAACCATTTTATTCGTACAACAGATACAGATCACAAAAAAACAGCTCAGGCATTTCTCTCTAAACTAAAAGAGAACGATGCATTGTATGAAGATGAGTACGAGGGATTGTATTGTAATGGCTGCGAAACGTTTTTACATGAAAAGGATTTAATAGATGGCAAGTGCTCAGACCATAAAAAAGAGCCAGAGGTGGTAAAAGAAAAAAACTGGTTTTTTAAACTTTCGGAATACGTAGAGCAAGTAAAAGAAAAAATTAAAACAGATGAAATAATTATTCGGCCCGAGAAATTTAAAAAGGAGGTTTTAAGTGCTTTAGAACAAGGTGTTCCAGATTTTTCTGTTTCTCGCCCAAATGTAGAATGGGGGATTCCTCTTCCGTGGGATAGTAAACAAACAATGTATGTATGGGTAGATGCGCTTATTAATTATTTTTCTGCTACTGGCTGGGAGAATGATTTAGAAGGCCCCAAATGGCCAGCAGATGTGCATGTGGTAGGGAAAGATATTATAAAGTTTCATGCAATTTATTGGCCGGCATTGTTGTTAGCAGCTGGGTTCGATATTCCAAAATCTATTTTGGTGAATGGCTTTTTTACGATAGACGGACAAAAAATGTCGAAGTCTCTTGGTAATGTAATAGACCCGAACGAATTGGTAGATGCATATGGTGTTGATGGTGCTCGGTATTTAATAGTGTCACAGTTTCCATTTGGACAAGATGGTGATATTGCACAATCTAAATTCGATGAAAAATATAATGCCGATTTAGCAAATGGCATTGGTAATCTTGTGCAGAGAGTTTCGACTCTGATAGAGAAGTTTGAACTTGAAAAATCTTTAGAAATTAATGAAGAGAAAGGAGATTTTGTTTCTGAGATCTGGCAACATTTTAATGTATTCGAAATATTCGAAGGCATCACAAAAATTCAGAAAAAAATTCAAGACACAGATGAATTACTTGCAAAAGAAAAGCCATGGGAAAAAGAGAAAGCAGAAGATGTTAAAGATATTTTGCAGACTTCTGCTCAAAATATTTATGAAATTGGTAAAGCTCTTCAGCCGATTATTCCAGAAACAGCAACACAAATTTTGAAACGATTCACAAAAGGTGAGATAATAAAAGGCGAGGGATTATTCCCAAGGAAATGACGCCTGGCGTCATCCTGAACGGAAAGTGAAGGATCTCTTTCTAGATAAAAACAAACAGCATGTCATATTTTGATGCAATACTTGTAGTGGGCCTTATCTTTGCTTGGTCATATGGCTGGAACAAAGGTTTTATTAAGAGTTTAGGAAGCTTTATTGCGATTGTAGTTGGAGTTATTATTGCCAGCTGGTTTCATGTGCCTGCAGCAGAACTCATCGGCGGAGAAACATTTTCGCTTGTATTTTCTTTTGCTGTCATATTTATTATTGTAAATAGGCTCATTATACTCCTTGCTATTGTTCTTGATAAAATATGGCAGCTGTTTCGAATTATCCCGCTTACACGCTTTGTAAATAAATTTTTAGGCGGAATTTTGTGGGGGCTTTCGTTTGTTGTGTTTGTTGGTATCGGGTTCCCTGTTATTATTCGGCTTATAACAGACCCCACTGTGCTTGCTCAAATAGAAAAAAGTCTTGTTCTAGAGCTTATATTCGCATCGACTGGGTTTTTATTACCATTTGTTCCAGAATATATTAAAGAGACTGTGTACAAGGTTTATTTGATTTAATACAGCCTTTAGAGATACAATAAACGGCTCTCCGCCAGCTGGCGGAAGTGAGCCGTTTTAATAATAGAAAATATGAAGTTAATAGACACTCATTGTCATTTGAATTTTGGAGCTTTTAACGATAATTACAAAGAAGTAATAGAAAGAGCCCTTCAAAAAGAGATTGGCATGATTATTGTAGGAGCAGCAAAAGAAACTACAGAGAAAGCACTTGCGATAGCGAATGAATACGCAAACGACCCAGTTTATGCAACTGCGGGTCTTCATCCAACACATGTCAAAGATGAAGTCTTTGATACTGCTTGGTATGAAGATATGTTAGCCGAGAAAAAAATTGTCGCAGTTGGAGAAACAGGAATAGATTTGTACCGTCCGAAAGAACAAGAAACCTTCGAACTTCAGAAAGAAGTATTACAGCAACATGTTGAGCTAAGCAAAAAAACAAGTAAACCAATTATTCTTCATTCTCGCGGGACCGATGCAACACTCCAACAAGCGTACGACACAATTTTTGAAGCACTTGGTGATTATTCGAATGGGGTATTGCATTGTTTTACTGGTGAGACTGCGGATATAAAAAAATTTTTAAACCATGGGTTAATGGTTTCGTTTACAGGGGTTATTACATTAGCAGAAGAAATCGCAGAAACATGCGCCTCTGTTCCTATAGAAAAAATGATGATAGAGACCGATGCCCCATATATTACTCCGCAAAGATATAAACCCCAGCAAAACGAGCCAATGTTTGTAGAAGAGATTGCACGTAAAGTTGCGGAAGTGAAGGGCATGGAGTATGATGACGTGGTTGCTCAAACAACCAAAAACGCTGTTGAATTTTTTAGCCTTTAACTGTCATTGCGAGGATTCACCTCTGGTGAAGCCAAAGCAATCTCGCTGGCACGATTTCTCGACTAAGAGATTACCGCACTCACCTGGTTCGTTCGCAATGACAGAATAGAATATGGAAACATTACTCATTATACTTGTAGGGTTTTTGATAGCAGCGGTTATCGCGGTGTTTTTGAAATTGAATGCATTATCCAAAGGCGAGCCAGACACCCAATCCCAGAAAATGCTGTTCGACACGGTCGAAAATTTACGAAGAGAGATTCAAGAAAGCGGAGGAAAAAGTCGAGAGGAACTTGGAAAGAATAGAGAAGAGATTCAGCAGCGGATGGATCAGATTAATCAACAACTGACACATCATCAAACAGAATCAACAAAATCATTGCAAAGCCAATTTAGCCAAACCAGTAAAATTATTGGCGATGTAACCCAGAAATTAACTCAGCTCGACGAAACAAATAAACAAGTAAAAGACTTTGCTTCTCAAATGCAATCCTTAGAAGGGATTTTAAAAAATCCCAAACACCGTGCAGTATTAAGTGAATACTGGTTGGAATCTTTGTTAGGGCATGTATTGCAGCCACAGCAATATAAAATGCAGCATAACTTAGGAAAAGACGAAAAGACCGGCCAAGATTTGATTGTAGATGCTGTTGTGTTTTTTAAGGAATCGGTTATTCCTATAGATGCGAAATTTTCTTTAGAAAAATATAACCAAATGATGGAAGAGCAAGACTCTACAAGAAGAGAACAGTTGGAGAAAGCATTTAAGGCAGATTTAAAAGCACGTATAGACGAAACCTCTAAATATATTCAGCCAGAAAAAGGAACCACAGAATTTGCATTTATGTTTATGCCTGCAGAAGGAATATTTTATAATTTAATGATTTATAATGTAGGTTCTTTAAGTGTGAACACTCAAGATTTGCACGAATATGCATTTAAGAAACATGTTATTATAGTTTCGCCGTCTTCTTTCTTTGCATATTTACAGACTGTAATACAAGGGCTAAAGGCATTAAAAGTAGAGGAATCGGTAAAAGATATACAGAAAAACGTTCATCAGCTTAGCAGGCATTTAAATGCGTATTCAGAATACATGCAAAAAGTTGGCGGGCATTTAGGAACCACGGTTGGGGCGTATAATAATGCCACAAAAGAATTTAAGAAAATAGATAAAGATGTCTATAAAATAACCGATAAAGCCGCAGGAGGAGATATAGAAGTAGAATTGTTAGACAAACCACAATCAGACGATTAAGTATCTATCCAAAGAATGAAAGCAAGATTAAGAGGAGGCTCTATTTTAAAATTGTCATTCTTCCCTTGCAGTCCCAGTCACGAGGACGGGGCAAGTAGAATGACAATTATGTAGGTCATATTTTAGAGAGACACTTCTCTCTTGTTTTTTTTGTTATTATCTGGTATTAAAAAGGTGCGTAACCTATAGAGGAGGAAGGCGCATGTTCTTTAACGTTTCGAGGCAGACCTACGGTATAGTGCTGTGGGTCGTTTCTATTGCAGCACTAGCGCTAGTCGTTTACTATTTATACCTATCAAGACTCGTTCTGGTCTCGTATAACCCGTATTGCCCTCATGTGGCTATTTCAAGGCTAGGGATTTGTTCATGAGAGATGACCAAGGCAGTAAAGAAAGTAAGATGTGGGATCGTAGTGTCCTAGGGGGCCTGATGATCATAATTGTCATTTTTTCCTTCGGGCGCTCATCAATGCCCTTTATTCCAGGCTGGGATGCAGGCCCACTTATTGCCAACTCATTCGTGATTGTCATCTTGCTGTGTGGAGTCTTTGTTGGGCTTAGTGGGGTTGTCAATCGGAATGCAAGCCTTTCCTGGGCAATAATTTTGGGATTCCTAGTTCTCTTCTGGGGGAAAACGTCTGTCTATTATTTTGGCCCACTCACTGTTAACCAGAAGGCATTTGTAATTGTAGTTATTGCACTTGCCATGCTCGATTCAAGCATTCTCGTAAAGCAGAGAAAAGCCGGCAAGTTTAATGATCCTGACACCACAAGCGAACTGGATCGCACATAAGGAGTCACGAGGATGAGACTCGATCTACGATTGGCCGCAGGATACGTTGGCTTCTCGATTTACGTGGCAGTGCTGTTTGCGGCTTTTCTTCTGGTCGTTGTTTGCCCATCAAGAATGTTGGAAGGCCAATCTGGACTTTTCAATACCAGCTAGGCAACAACGAAACCTGACCGTACAGAAGGAGACACGGACATGAAACTAAGGTCGCTGCGTCTGAGTGTCGGGGTGTTGATGGCGGG
>JABIPD010000025.1 GCA_018698735.1 Candidatus Jacksonbacteria bacterium
AACAACATCGCGACCTTGCACCGTCGTAGATGTTGAAGAATGATACACTCGTTCAGCTGCTGTACCTAGCTGTGGAGTAGATACAATAGTTGCGGTGAGTGTAAGCGCTATAGCAAGAAAACTTGCAACAGCAATTCGAATACGTGAATTTAACATACAATAGATTTATCCTGTGGATACTGCTCACAACGTGAACAGACACACAATTAATAACACGTTAAACTACTTAAAATAAGCTGGTTAGTCAAGACCTTGGTCTCAACCAAACAAGAGATTATATCAAATGATTCATAATTTGTCAACCACAAAACAACACTCACAAAACAGCAAAAGTGCTTATTTTAGTAAAAAAAAGCCTATTCAAGGTCTATTTTACGAGAATTTTTGCTTAAGAGTCTCTATCTTGTTTTCTGCTAATTTTAGATGTTTTTTAAGATCGTGAGCAAGTTTTAAGCCTTCTTCAAATTTCTTTATTGCCTTGTCTAAATCAATTTCCTGGTCTTCAAAAGAAGCCACAAGCTCTTCTAGATCTGTAAATTTTTCACTAAAATTAAAAGTCTTTTTTGTAGTCATATAATTATGATGTTGAAATTATAGTCGAATCTACCTCCCCTTTTGCAAATTGAGTCTTCATTTTCTTACCAACCAACACATCTGTTGCACTGGTTACTACCTTTCCATTAACGAAAGAAATACTATACCCTCGTTTTAACACCCGCTGTGGAGAATACGATTTTAAAAGTCGCTCAGTACTCGAAAGCTTAGCATGAATGTTTTCTATTATTTGAACCATGCCACTTTGAAGATTCTGCTCTCTATGAACAATAGCTTGTTGAATATTATTCATGAATCTATCAAACACCGAAAGGCAAGACGACACGCGATAGTGTTTTTCTTTTATCTGCGCCTGAATCGTATTTAAACTTTCTTGTACCATGCTTTCTATTTCTTCTTGAATTGCCGAAGCCTCTGGCACAACACGCTCTGCAGCATTCGAAGGAGTAGATGCCCTAACATCTGCAGCAAAGTCTGCAAGTGTTGTATCTCTTTCATGCCCCACCCCAACAACCGTAGGAATTCGAGACGACGAAAGCGCACGCACAACTTCTTCACTATTAAATGCTTGCAAATCTTCTATAGACCCGCCACCCCTGGTTACAACCAAAACATCGAGCTGCTCGTGTGTATTAGCGTAGTCGATAGCTTTTACCAATTCTTTAATTGAGCCAGGACCCTGAACTCCACTTGGAAAAAATGTAACACAAACTCCATTCCATCTATTCTGAATAATTTTAATAAAATCTTCATACGCTGCTGCGTCTGGAGACGTTATTAATCCTATTGTTTGTGGAAACCGCGGTAATGGCCGCCTTCGTTCTTCGGCAAATAAACCTTCAAGAGAAAGTTTTTCAAAAAGTTTTTTATACGCAGCCTGGAGTGCGCCTTCTCCCACTAATTGAACTTCTTGCACCCGGAGATGAAAGCCGCCAGAGGCTTTAAAAAGCTGAGGAATTCCCACCACTTGAATTTCCTGGCCGTCTTCGAGTTCATTATGCATTTCATGAGACAATGCAAAACACAGCATTCTGGATTGATCATCTTTTAGTTCAAAAAAAACAAGCTGCCTGTCTTTTGCAAAACGAAAACCAGTCACCTCCCCTTGCACCACAACCGGACCAAGCTCCTTAAGATACGCCGAAAAAGATTGGACGCATTCACTCACACTAAATATTCTCATATTGTTGTATTACGATTTATCTTCTTCCTTCCAGGAATCTATAACTTTATTCATTTTGTCGACCGATTTTTTAATCTGCTCTACATAGTCTTTTGCTGAATCGTCTATCTTGCATTTTGTTTCGCTTGTTAACATATCGGCATACCCTTTTATTACCGTAAGTGGTGTGCGTAAATCATGGCGAAGTTCTGATGGCTTTTTCATAGTTCTTTCATTTTTTACTAAAAATTGGTATAACTACCCTTGTTACAATAAATGAATTCCATAAATTTCTCCAGTATGTCTTTTAAAATTGGCATTGTTGGTTTACCCAATGTCGGAAAATCGACACTCTTTAAAGCCTTAACAAAAAAAGAAGTCGCCATAGAAAACTTCCCATTCTGCACAATCGACCCAAATGTCGGGATTGTTTCGGTTCCAGACGAAAGGCTTGATAAATTGGTAAACATTTCTCAATCAGATGAAACGATTCCTACTGTTATAGAATTTGTAGATATAGCTGGCTTAGTACAAGGGGCCCATAAAGGCGAAGGTTTGGGAAATAAATTCCTTTCTCATATTCGAGAGGTAGATGCTATTTGTCATCTTTTAAGATCTTTCCACGACGACGATGTCCACCATGTCGAAGGCCGCATTCAGCCAGAAGAAGACAAAGAAACAATTTTAACAGAGCTTGCGATGGCAGATCTTTCGCTTGCAACTAAACGAGTAGATAATTTAGAACC
>JABIPD010000103.1 GCA_018698735.1 Candidatus Jacksonbacteria bacterium
ATTTCTTTTCTATTTGGTAGGCAAGAATAAGTTCTTTTATTTTACGCGAGACTCTTTTTTCGCGCGTTAAAATAGCATTTTTAACGAGTTGTTGAGTAATGGTTGACCCTCCTTGTCCTGTAAAAATCTCTCCAGTGGCTACATTTCGAGTCATCGCTCGGAGGAAGCCAGAGAAATCAAACCCTCCGTGCTGATAAAAATCTTTATCCTCGAGTGCTATCGTAGCCCATTTTACATGATCTGGTAGTTCTGATAATCGAACGAGTGTTCGTTTTTCTTCGCCATGGATTTCGTATAGTATATGTTCTGCTGTTCGGTCGTATATTTTGGTTGTTTGTGCAACATCTCGTTTTCGTAGGTTTTCTGGGTCTGGAAGTTCTCGCGAATACCACCAAAATGCGCCTGCAAGCAGTGAAGAACCGATTAATATGGCAACAATAAGCAATGGGATGCTTTTTTTTATTAATAGAAAAAGAAGGCTCCGGGCTTTGGAGCGTTGACGAGGCTTAGATGGTCTTTGATCTTGTTTTTGAGATGGGAGGTTTCTCCAAGACCGAGAATGGCGTGCAGTCATATAAATGAGGAAACAATGACAATAATCATGACCATGACACAGCAAATGTCATCGTTATTGTTATTGTCATCAGTTATTCTGCGTGATACTGTTAGTGTAGTTGAACGATGGATGTAGTCTAGCAAACTTTTAATAATAGCGGTAGACTTTTTGACGTATTTGTTGTCTATGACCAATAAAGAAAAAATTGAGCAGGTGCTAACACGAGGTGTAAGTGAGGTTCTTGTTAAAGATAATCTCCGTAAGAAACTTTTATCAGGAAAGAAATTACGTGTCAAATTGGGAATAGATCCCTCTGGCGCAGATTTGCATTTGGGGCATATGGTGGTATTACGTAAATTACGTGAATTTCAAGAACTTGGCCACCAGATAGTATTAGTAGTGGGAACATTTACGGGCCAGATTGGAGATCCTACAGGAAAAATGGAGGCTCGGCCACCAAAAACAGAGGCAGAACTACAAAAAAATGCCGAGCATTATGTAGAGCAGGCTGCAAAAATGATAGATACCGACGATTTAGAGATCCGTCCGAATTCGGAATGGTTTAATGACATGACATTTAAAGAGGTAATTCGGCTGGCGTCTTCATTTACGGCTCAGCAGATGATGCATCGAGATATGTTTAAGCAACGCGTGAAGCAAAAACAAGAGATTTATCTGCATGAGTTTATGTATCCACTTATGCAAGGGTACGATTCGGTTGAATTAAAAGCAGATGTAGAGCTTGGTGGCACCGACCAGACGTTTAATCTCCTTGCCGGAAGGACAATCCAGGAAATGTATGGTCAGAATCCTCAAAACATTGTAACAGTCCCTATCCTCGAAGGCACAGACGGGGTTCAGAAGATGGGGAAGTCGTTAAATAATTATATTGGCGTGTTGGATACACCAGAAAACATGTTTGGACGGGTAATGAGTATTTCGGATGAATTGATTATAAAATATTTCGAGTTAACAACCTTTGTTTCTACTGAGGAAATTAAGGAATTGAAAAAAAGTTTAAAGACAGGCGAAAACCCACGGAATGTAAAAGCCCGATTAGGAAAAGAGATTGTAACGATTTATCATTCAGAAGAGCAGGCACAAAAAGCACTCGAAGCCTTTGATAGTGTTTTTAAAGAAGGCGCATTACCAGAAGATATTCCAGAAGTAGAGATAGAGGGGAAAGGCGGATTGTTAGTAGACGCCCTCGTTACGGCGAAATTAGTTTCGAGCAAGTCCGAAGCCCGAAGAATGATAGAACAAGGGGCAGTAAAGATGAATCAAGAAAAAGTATCGGGAATAGACACCGGTCTTGCTGCTGGCGAGGTGATTGTTCAGGTCGGAAAAAGAAAAATAGCAAAATTTATACAGAAATAAGAAATGTAAAATGAAAAAGTTGTATTCAGAGAAGTTTTTAATTGTGCTCATAATGATTATTGCTGTTTCGAGCTTTTCTTTCGTTTCTGCAGCTACTGATCAGGTAAATGTTACGCTTACTGTTACGAATCCTGGGACACCACCAGAAGAAGACCCAGATCCGGAGCCTGACCCAGAGCCAGAGGCGCCACCTGCATCAGTTGTAAATCCATTTTTAGGCTTAATTCCTGGAGAGATTCCAATTACAGATCCAGATATCGTAGAAACACAAACATTTACGGTTTTTCTTGGGAAGACATCGCCTGGCTCTAAAGTTGTGTTGTTAAAGGACGGCACTCTTATTCAGCGTGTTACGACTGATGGATTAGGTTCGTATAAAATTATTGTGCCGAATCTTTCACCAGGGGCTTATGTGTGGGGGATACGAGCTTCAGATACTTTGGGGTTTGAAACTCGGCTTGTTACTTTTTCTCGCGAACTCGGCAGAGATGTTACTACGGTGTTAAGCGATATTATTCTGCCGCCATCTATTTATAGAACAAAGATTAATACCGGTTTCCAATTTATTGGTACCGCTGTGCCGAATAGCCAGGTGGTGCTTTCTTTTATTGAACCTGAAACAGGCCAAGAGTATTTAGAGGTGCTTGGAAGTTCTGGCACAGACGGTGGTTGGAGTATAATGGTTCAGGAGAATCAAATTTTAATTGACTCTGAATTGCAAGTACGTGCTGCCGTGGTGATTGGAGAAGAAAGAAGTGTGTGGTCGGATGGGATAGCAATAGAAAAGAAATTTGTGGCACCAGGGGACAAGGAGTCTAGCATTCCAGACGGGGAAGTATTAATTCCAGAAGCCGCTTTTTTAGATGCCAACAACGACAATGCGGTTAACGAAATAGATTTTGCAATAATAAAGTATTGGCTTCAACAGCCGGTTGAGTCTATTCCAAAAGAAGAATTAGAAAAAGTAGATGTAAACAATGACGGAGAGGTAAACATGCAAGATATGAGTATTTTGGCGTATTATTGGACAGGCTAGGCGCTCCATAATAAATATGAATGTGATATCAAAAGTTTTATTGTTTCTTTTCTTGGGGATATTAGTTTTCCCGAGTGTTGTGAGTGCTCAGCAGGAGCAGATGGTGATAATAAGCAACACCAAACAATGGCAAAAAGATGTAAAAGGCGAAATAGAGGTTGTTTTATTGCCAACAGAAAAATTAAATGCAGTGGAAGGCGAGATTCGCATACCCGAAGGCATGGAGGTAAAGGAAATTTCGGACGGAAGTTCGGTTGTTTCGCATTGGGTTGAGTTTCCAGAATTAAAAGGCAATAGTATTAAGTTTTCGGGTATTATCCCTGGTGGGTTTGCAGACGAAGAAGGAAAGGTGCTTTCGGTTATTATAATTCCAAGAGATTATGGTTCGCATATAATCTCATTTGTACAAGCCGTGGTATATAAGCATGATGGGAAAGGAACTCCTGTTGAGATATCAAATCAAACAGTGGAAGCACTCGTAACAAGAGAAACAGAAGAAGGGCAAGAAATAGTACCAGAAAGGCCGGTCGATGTTGTTGATAGTTTTCCTCCAGAGAATTTTACGATTGCGATTGTAAAAATAGCTGGTGCATGGCATGCGGTGTTTGATACACAAGATAAGGGAAGCGGGCTTTCTCACTATTTACTTGCCGAAGTTTCGGCGGATGAAGTAATTAATACTCCTACTCCAGTACCAACTAAGCTGTGGCGTGCTGTTAAAAGTCCTGTTCGGTTAAAAGATCAATCTTTGAATAAAAATATTTATGTAACAGCCGTAGACAACAGAAACAATGTTCGTACGGAAAATATTATCCCACGAGAGGTAATAAATGTTAGAGAGATTCAATTTTTTGATGAACGGATGCTTATAGGAGGTATTGTTTTGATTGTAGGAATAGGCGGGGCCCTTCTGTTGCGTGCCAAAAGAAAACGGATATAATATTGCACAAAGCAGGTGCGGGTATGGTATAATTTGAGGAAGAATTATATGAAACAATTACTTTTGAGTTCCAGTCTCGTATTTATCCTTGCAATTGCAGGGTTTATTGGATTTGAAGGAGCGCTTTTAAATGCTCAAACAACAGATGCAGTAGATGTAACGCTTTCGGTTACTGCTGAATTAACAATAACAGCGCCTTCCGATATTGGATTATCTGCTATCGCAGGTTTAACTGGTGGGTCTTCGACAGGAACAGCAACATGGACAGTAGTAACGAACAATAATGCTGGTTATACATTACAACTTCATGCAGATGCTTCGCCGACATTAGCTGGCGATGCCCAGGGTGATAGTATTGCAGACTATACCGAAGCCTCGGCAGGAGTACCAGATTATACTTATGTAGTAGATGACGGTGACGCAGAATTTGGCTTTACCGTAAACACTACAGGAACAACAGTTACAACAGGCGAAATAGACGCTTCATTCAAGAATAATGGCGCAGATACATGTAATACAGGAGCAACACTTACTGACGCAAACTGTTGGTTGAGTACGAGTACGTCTGGATCTAAAGAATTACTCGCAACAACAACTGGAGAAACTGCAGCAACGGGAGAGGCGATTCAATTAAATTTTCAAGTAGAAATTGACCCGCCATCTGGAGCGTTTGATGCAGACGGGTTTGTGGTTGAAGACGGATATACGTCTACCATAACAATGACGGCAACAATGATTTAGTTTTTTTGAAACGAAACCTTGTAGATTATATAAAAGAAAAGGTATACTAAGTATATAATAATAGTTCATGAAGAAAATTCTCCTTTCCAGTAGTTTTATATTTTTCCTTGCAGTTGCAGGGTTTATTGGGTTTGAAGGAGCGCTTTTAAGTGCTCAAACAACAGATGCAGTAGATGTAACGCTTTCGGTTACTGCTGAATTAACAATAACAGCGCCTTCAGATGTAACGTTTTCTGCGATAGCAGGTCTTACCGGTGGTACTTCGACTGGAAGTGCTGCGTGGACAATTGTAACAAATAACAATGCCGGTTATACCGTTCATTTGCACGCGGATGCTTCGCCGACGCTTGCAGGGGATGCGCAGGGCGATAGTATCGCAGATTATACAGAGGCGGTAGCAGGTACGCCAGATTTCACGTTTGTGGTAGATGATGGAAACGCTGAATTTGGCTATGCGCTTAATGCAACAGCAACAACAATTCCAGACGGAGAAATAGATGCGAGTTTTTTAAACAATGCTTCGGCCTGTGCAACCGGTGCGACTTTTACGGATTCTAAATGTTGGATTAGTACAAATACTTCTGGAACAAAAGAGTTGCTTGCTACTACTACAGACGAAACACCAGTAGCAGGAGAGGTAATACAGGCAGATTTTCAGGTAGAGATAGATCCACCGGCTGGCGCGTTTGATGCCGACGGTTTTGTAGTAGAAGACGGGTATACTTCAACAATAACTCTAACCGGAACCATGCTATAATGCAGAGAGTTCGGGGTTTAAACAAAAAAAATTAAATTATAAA
>JABIPD010000112.1 GCA_018698735.1 Candidatus Jacksonbacteria bacterium
AAAGAATAAAAAGAATAAAAAGAATAAAAAGAATAAAAAGAATAAAAAGAATAAAAAGAATAAAAAGAATAAAAAGAATAAAAAGAATAAAAAGAATAAAAAGAATAAAAAGAATAAAAAGAATAAAACTCCCCCCACCCCCTCTTATGCAAAGAGGGAGAGGAGATACTCCCTCTCTTGCCTCAAGGGAGGGCTGGGGAGGGTTATGTATGTTTAATGACAGAAATAAAAAAAGACTCCGGCAAATTTTAAGAAAAGAAATGCCAAAAGGCGAGCAAATTCTTTGGCAACGATTGAGAAAAAAACAGCTGGGGCATAAATTTTTTCGACAATATAGTATTGGAAAATATGTTGTCGATTTTTATTGTCCAAAATTGAAATTAGTAATCGAAATCGATGGAATAACTCATGAACAGAAATCAGTAGGAGATAAATATCGTCAGAAATATTTAGAAAACATCGGAAGTTGTGTAGAAAGGTTTAATAGCAAAGAACTTTTTGATGACATAGACAGTGTTTTGGAATCGATTTATTTTTGTTGTAAGCGATTAGATAAAAAATAAACTCCCCCTAGCCCCCTCTTATGCAAAGAGGGGGAATTAAATTTGAGGGTTATGTACTTGAGCTGCGTAGAGGGCAACGGCAAGTGCGTCGGCGGCATCGTCTGGTTTTGGTATTTCTTTTAATTTCAGCAATGTCTGTACCATTCTTTGCATTTGTTGTTTATCGGCTTTTCCGTAGCCAGTAAGTGCTTGTTTTATTTGAAGTGGAGTCGCTTCTACTATAGGTTTTTTGGCTTGATGGGCTGCCAGAACAACAATTCCGCGGGCTTGGCTTACGTTCATTGCGGTGGTTACGTTTTTATAAAAAAAGAGCTGCTCTATTGCAACAACATCTGGGTTTATTTCTTTAAGAAGTTTTTTGCAATCATTATAAATAAGCAAAAGTCGCTCTTCTATGGGTATATCTGGTGAGGTTTGGATTGTTCCGTATTCTTTTGCTTTAAAGGTAGACTTTTCTTTCTTTATCACTCCGTATCCAACAATTGCATACCCTGGATCTATTCCAAGAAACAGCATAGGAGTGTTAGTCTGGTAAATTTGAGTAAAAATCGGTTACGTCGTCGTCGTCGTCGAGGGCCTCGAACATGTTTTCTACTTTGTCTCTTGTTGGTTGGTCTATTTCGGCTGGTTGTTGAGGTAAGTATTCTAACTGAGCATATTCAATAGTTGTTCCAGCCTCTTCGAGTGCGGTTTTAATTTTCGAAAGATCTGAAGTAGAAGAAATTACTGTAATATCTTCATCAGAAATTTTAATATCTTCTGCTCCGGCATCTATTGCTTGTAGTTCGAATTCGTCGGTATCTTTTACTCCAGATTTTTCTAACCGAATAACACCTTTTTGCTCGAACATCCAGGCAACAGAATTAGCAGCCCCTAGTGTACCGCCGTATTTGGTGAATATTTGCCTTATATTAGGTAGAGTTCGATTTTTGTTGTCTGTCGCCGCCTGGACGAGTATAGCTACACCTCCGGGCCCAAAACCTTCGTACATAGCTTTTTCTATTTGTAAGCCTTCAACGTTTCCTGTAGCTCGGTCTATTGCGCTTTGAATATTATCTTTTGGCATGTTTGCCGATTTTGAGGCGTCTATAGCCAATTTGAGAGACAGGTTAGTGTTTGGGTCTCCGCCGCCTTGTTTAGCGGCAACAATAATAGCTTTCGAGAGCTTAGAAAAAATCTTACCGCGCTTTTGGTCGGCGGCGCCTTTTTTGTGTTTTATCGATGCCCATTTAGAGTGACCTGACATAGGATTTTAAGAAAATCACGATAACAATGACTAATAACAAGTAACCAGTCTGGTTAAATACGGTACAACCTTAACACAAAAACTCCACAGAAATCAATGGAAATTTGAGATAAGATATGATAGAGTTGATAGGAATTAACCTAATTTCTAATTGCTCTAATTGACCTAATTAATAACCAATTAGTAATGTATCAATGTCCAAGGATTTTTCGAATTTTGTTTATTGGGAATTGATTAGAAATTAGTGTAATTAGGTTAATTAGAAATTTAAATGTATGTCTCTTCTCGATAATCGTGAATCATTCAAAAAATTAGACACGGAAGATGTGTTTGGATCCATAGGAAGTATGGATAAACAAATAACACATGGTTGGGAGCAATCAGAAAGCCTAGAGCTTCCAAAACGATTCGAAAACGCAGAAAATGTGTGTGTGGTTGGAATGGGTGGCTCGGCATTAGGGTCTGATTTTATTTCAGCAGCCTTTGGAGGCAGCCTGTCTGCGCCTATTTATATTGTGAATGATTATATTATTCCAGCATGGGTAGGAAAAAACACGTTGGTAATACTTTCGAGCTATTCCGGCAACACAGAAGAGGTTGTTGCAGCAGCAGAAGAGGTTTTAGGCAAAACAGATTTGGTTGCGGTGGTAACCAGCGGCGGAAAACTAGGGGATTGGGCAGAAAAGAATAGTATTCCGGCTGTTGTTATAGATCCAAAACATAACCCAAGCGGCCAACCACGGATTGGAATAGGCTATGGGATAGTTGGGCAGATGGTGATATTGGCAAAAGCAGGGTTGTTGAGTGTTACAAAAGAAGATGTACAGTCTATGGCATTGCAGATGAAGCGTTCGCATGCAGAATATGGCGATGCTGCGGAAGAAGACAAGAATAAAGCAAAACAATTAGCACAAAATATAAAAGAATCGTTAGTGGTGTTAATGACAGCCGAGCATACTACTGGCGCAGGACATATTTTTCAGAATCAATTGCACGAAACCAGTAAACAACTTGCGGCTAATTTTAAACTTCCAGAATTAAACCATCATTTGTTAGAGGGGATGAGCCATCCAAAGGCGGTTATAGAAAAAATGGTGTGTGTGTTGGTTTCTTCGGAGTTATATAACAAACGGAATCAAAAAAGAATAGAGGTAACGAAAGAAGTATTAGAGAAACAAGATATTTGCACAGAAGTTTTTGTGCCAATGGGCAAGACCGCGCTAGAGCAGGCGGTAGATGTGGTAATGTTTGCAAGCTATACAACGTTTTATTTGGCGATGTTAAATAACATAAACCCAGCAGAAATTCCGTGGGTAGATTATTTTAAAGAACAAATGAAGTAGAAAGGATCTGATAGATAATATTCCCTCTCTTTGCATAAGGGAGGGCTAGGGAGGGGTTATGTGAGATTGTAGGGACGTGGCGGTGCCGCGTCTTTGCTGTTTTATACAACGAGACGCCCCACCGGGGACGTCTCTACAAGAAACAAAATAAAACTCCCCCAGCCTCCTTCCTTCGCTAATCACTCAGGACATGCTTCTGCAAAGAGGGGGAGTAGTTCATTTTTGTGGAAAGTAAAAAAGCGCTGTGAAGCGCTTTTTGTTTTTGGAAATAATTATGACGGGAGTTTTAGCTTAGAGGTCGAGGTTTTCGCCTTCTATTCCAAGTGAGATGGCGACTGCATTAAAGGCAAAGTTAGATATTACTGCTGCTCCAAGAATAATGGCAAGCCCGATTACTCCAGCTATCATTCGTTTTTTTGCAGAACTAATTTTATCGGCATTTCCACCAGAGGTCATCCATTCTATTCCTGCAACAATAATAATTATTAATACAATAAGCCCTATAAACCCAAGCACTATGTTTATAACCCTCGAAATAATAAGATAAATTTCGCCTTTTTCTCCTGTTACAATAACAACGTCATCTGGTCCGCCTGGAGCAGTAACCTTAAGAAGATCTGTTTTTGCTTGACCAACAGCATCGGTTTGAGAAAGTGCTGGAGCAGGCGTAGCTATGGTTAGTATCATGCCAAGAAGAATAAATAAGAAGTATTTCATATATGTATAGTATACAAAGAATGAAGTTTTAGGTAAACAAAAAGAGCAGTAATTAACTGCTCTTTTGTGAAGTAACAATTAAAGAGCCCCAGTTGCTGTTGGGTCACCAAGTGATTTTCCAATAGCTCTGAATGCGAAAGTAGAGATTACAGCTGCACCAAGAATAATTGCTAAACCGATAATAGCAGAAACCATCAGTTTTTTTGCACCAGCAGTTTTTTCTTCGTTGCCGCCAGAAGTCATCCATTGGAAACCACCAATAATAAACAGTATTAATGCAATTAAACCCAGGAATCCAAGTACGATGTTTATGATTCTAGTGATAACTGCCGTTCCTGAGGTTGTCGAATTTGTTGTGTATTGTGCGTTAACAGGAGCACATCCATTATCAGCGATTGCGCCGGTAGTAGGATCAAAGTCTACAGGTTGTGTTCCTGGTGGACATGTTCCTCCGACAGGATCCTGTGATCCTGTTAATGCGCCTGCTGCTTGAGGCACAGGTAGGGCCAGCAGAATAAGGAGCGCACTAAATGTTATGATTAAAAATTTTGTAAGGGGGTTGTGCAATGAAATAGTCATAGTTATAAGTTTTATTATTTGTAAAAAGCTACAATTAGAGGGCCCCAGTTGCTGTTGAGTTACCAAGTGATTTTCCAATAGCTCTGAATGCGAAGTTAGAGATTACTGCGGCACCAAGAATGATAGCGAGACCAATAACAGCAGAAACCATCAGTTTTTTTGCACCTCCAGTTTTTTCTTCGTTGCCACCAGAAGTCATCCATTGGAAACCACCTACAATAAAGAGTATCAAGGCTATTAAACCAAGAAACCCAAGAACTATGTTTATGATTCTACCAACTACTTCTGTCAAAGACCCATCTCTTTTTAAACCAAGCGCGGCTTGATCGCCACAGCCATTTATAGCTCCATTGGAATCATAGGTGGGGATTTCTCCTGGGTTACAAACTTCCGGTGCTGCTTGTGCGGGGGGTATATTAAAAGAAAGGAGTAGGAATAAAGCAGCAAAAACTCCGATGAGTGCAATTGTGAAAGGTTTGCGTAGTGCAATTATCATAGATCTAAATTTAATGAAATATTTTATATAGGTATTATAGAGGACATTTTTTGTAAGAACAAGCAAGGGCGTAACCGGTTTTGTGCATAACTTATGAGCCGGAGGCTGTTACCTGTCCTAATATATCTAATACAA
>JABIPD010000113.1 GCA_018698735.1 Candidatus Jacksonbacteria bacterium
AGCTCAAACGTCTGCTTACTTACAACATCGCGCACTATCATATCTGGAGACAAAAGCTCCATGGTTCCTTCGAGTGCAGAGACAAATAATTCTTCTAGTTCTTTTCCTTCTAAATGCAAATGCATTGCATCATCATAATCCTGAATGCGATACGGCATATAAATACTTTTTTATTTTTTAGTTCTAACCTTTACACACAATATCAAATCTACAAAAGAAATCAAATAAACGTACAAGAGAGCCTCAACGGTTGGGTCGATGACTCTCTTTTTATCTCTACATATTTCACCTCCTACAGGTTTATGCTTATCAGGATAGTATGAAGAAAACTCACACCAGACAGCCCCACGATCGATTCGAATCTTCGGCCATTCATTCCTCCTATCTTGGCAAATATGGCCACACTCGAAATGAAATAGAGCCATTCGATCACTGCGCGGGCTGGAGAGCCAAAGAAAAGATGAGCACATGCATAACAACTAACCATCAAGGTTCCAATGGCTATAGAAAAGAGTATTCCCATCGGAAGTATTACTACAAAGCTGGTCAACCCAAGCACCAAAAGTATGATGCGAAAGATCGAAGTTTCGAGGCCTTGAAAGATCTGTCCTTGGTTGCGGATTACTGTTTCGATAGAATATGATTCATTGGCTACGAAGCCAACGTTAGCTGTTGCCAGTACGGCTATGTGGTTAATTGCAAACCACACAACTAACAATCCGAACATCTCCCAAGCACTATGCGTTTCTGTAGCAAACCACACTCTTACTTTTTTCATGCTACTTCCCTACAGAAGCTGATCGGGTTCTTCTTTTCTGAAGAACTTCACAATGTACGTTGTTACCACTACGACTACAAGGGTCATTATGATTGCATATACAAATTTTGCAAGTACCGAGTTTTTTTCTAGCGGGAATAAGAACTGAATAAGCGATTTAATCGCATCGTTCCAGGCAAAGGCAGCAACAAGCCCAAAGCCTGCACCGACATATTTTATTACTCTACTTCTAATTTCTGTTCTAAATTTTTTTGATTTCTTTTTAGGCATATTATTCATTAAGTGCATCTATTATTGTTTTTAAAAACATTGGTAAATCGTCTGGAGTACGCGAGGTAATAATATTTCCATCTCTCACAACAGGTGCATATTCCCAATCGCCACCTGCGTTTTTCATATCGTCTTTAATGGCATAGAAAGCTGTTACTCGCTTCGCTCGAATAACATCGGCAGATACCAACATCCACCCAGCATGACAAATGGCTGCTACAACTTTTTCTTTTTGTGCCATATCTTTTACAAATGCAACCATTTCTTTATTTCTTCGCATGTAATCAGGAGCAAAACCACCAGGAATAATAACTGCGTCGTATTCTTCGCTTGAAACTTCGGTAATTGAAAGCTCTGACTCTGCCTCGTAGCCGTGTTTACTTTTATACGCTACTCCCTTTTCTGGGCCAACAAAAAACACCGTAGCACCAGCCTCTTTTAATCTGTAATACGGATAATACGCCTCCATGTCTTGATACAGATTTTCTATTAAAATTGCTATTCTTTTTCCTAATAAGTTCATATATCTATAGAATACCTTTTTGGTATTTCTTTCGCAACAAAAACAGCAAGCCGATTTATAAAAAGGCTTACTGTTTTTCAGTCCGCGCTGGGAGACATAGGGAACGCTTTATTACTTATAAAGAATGTTCATCCCAACACTTCGTGATTCTGGCCGATAGGGCCAAACCAGATCCGGCGGGTATACCCGGTCGCGAAGTGCCAGAACTTTTCGATAGCTTGCATGCATCATAATAATGTATGCAGGCGTACGATACGCTGGACGACCTGGCCGGTTCCCAACCTTAGAATGGTTTTTCATAGGACCGGCATCGTTAACAAATTTCCCTTTGCCAATACAAATTGAAAAAAGAGAAAAAGTCACGAAAATTAATTCTGTCTCAAGTATATCGAACAGAAGATTAAGCACATGTTAGCTTATAATGAATCTACCATGAAAAAATCATGAATACTGGATTAAAAATACAACCTCCTTTCTTTACTTTTGTTTTATACTTAGCAATTTTTTTCTGCAAAAATATTCGTTATTTTAGTCACAAAAGTTATCCACAATTTATTAACACAAATAAAAACAGGCCTCTTAATGGGGCCCATTTTTATCCTAACTATGATTTTTTATGAAACTTTATTGTACACCCAAGCAAGCAATGCTCCGCCTACAAATCCGTCTACAAATCCCCAGATAATTCCAGCAATAATTCCTTTAACCGAAGCATCGTAGCCGATATAGAGATTCCCTGTAAAATCTACTAACTCTGTTCCCCAGCCCCAAACCATGGAAGTAATCCCTAATACAAGGATCCCCAAAGCGGTAATAATACCAAGAGAAAGACCCAAACCTTTTACACTTAACCCGTTTGTTTTTGCCATATATATTTTTGTCGTTCTGGACATGAATAAAAGTTTTTATTAAAAACCCCTCCACCCCGCCTCAGAGGACATGTTTATAAACCTATCTATTATATTATCTCATGATCATTAGCATATGCAAAGCGTTTTTGATTCTTTCCCTCTATTTCAATATCCTCCTCAAACATATCTTTAGGGCGAATCCACATTTTTTTATCACCATACAAAGCTTGATACACTACAAACTCTTCGAGAGTTTCGCTATGATTTGCAACGCCAATTACTTTATACAAATTACCCTTGTAATGTTTATACACGCCAATTTTGATGGACATACTTTTTGCTATAAATACCTCCCCCTAGCCCTCTCCTTCAGAGGAGGGGGAATATTACAAAACATCAAAGCTTTCAAAATGTTTTGGCTCACCAGCTTCTGTTTCTACGTTTTCTACATTGGCGTGTAGAGGACCTTGGTTACACCATTCTATAAATTGCTGTAAAGCACTCTCCTCACCTTCTGCTTCGATAGACACCGTTCCGTCTGATTCATTTTTCACATATCCAACTACCCCAAGCTCATCAGCTTTTTCTTTCGTGCTTTTTCTAAAAAACACCCCCTGAACTTTCCCATGAATACGAATAATTGAATGTTGAATCATATTCTTTATCTGTTGTCTCCACTGCCTCCTAGCACACCTCTGTCCATTCGAGAGAAGAGCTTATCAAGATTCGTTTGTGCTATATCTTCAAATTCAAGGCCTAGTTCGGATGCCAACTGTGAAACATACCACAACACGTCTCCAAGCTCTTTTTTTAAATCTTCCTTTTTTTCTTCTGAAATATTCCCAGCGTCATCACGTATAATTTTCTTCACTTTATCTGCAATCTCTCCAGCTTCTCCTGATAAACCAAGTGTTGGATAGACAATAGTACTCCCGGCATCTGGATACAGAGCAGTTTTACGAGATTCTTTTTGATATTCTTCGAATGTCATACAAATAGTTTTTAATAATCACACTTTATTATTACCAGGAATCATTTTTTAAGCAAATAAAAAAGGCCGCCAGTTTCCCAACGGCCATTACTCATCATCCTCATCATCGCACTCTTCAATCTGGACAATAGAAGGACAGTCTTGAGATTTCCATGTTTGAACCGAGAGGGATATAGCCTCTCGAGAAAGAGCTTCCCCTCCAGAAAAACTCGTAATCCACATGAGATCTGGAGAAAGGTTTAACCCTATCAGTTTACTCACCTTTTGAGAATACTTTTCTCCAAGCCAATAAAAGGAGCTATCAAACTCGCTTGATTCTCTTGGATCATCAAACGTGTCGTGAAAATTCCAGAGAACTTGAAGATGAGCTCGAATAGTCCTAATTGTGTCTTCACGGATTTGAAGGCGACCGGAATCAGTCCGAACAATCCACTCCTCTTGCAGTAGTACAACAACTTCTGTGAATAGTTCTCGTACTACTTCTGGAATTCTATCGAAGTCTGGTCCTTCCTCTGTTGCCATGGCAGTACCTCCATCGCTTAAAAAGAACTCCTCGGCCGCTGTAGTAACCCACATGCTATGGAGCGATGGTGGTGCAATCATATCGAGGTGATGGAGTTCGAAATACTCAAGCAGTTCAACCCGAGCGTTAAGATCTCCGATATCAGCTATATGAGAAGCTCTCCGTTCTTCTATTTCGAATAGAAGCTCGGCACAAACGTCAGCCCACTCGGGCTCGTCTTCTTCATCCTGATGAATAAGATGCCTCGCTAAAGCATTAACAAGTGAGCTCTGTCGCTTAAACTCACGAAGCTTTGCGACATCAATGCTCGGTTTTCCGTTAATACTTATAACCCACGGACTGCTTACGATATCGGCAAGAACCTTTATCTCAAGCATAAGGCATTTAGGAATCATCACTCGATCCGAGACTGTTTCTAGCTCGCTATCGAACATGGCTGTTAACCTCCGGGTGAAAGAACGATTCAAACTAGTATACTCGCATCTTAATAAAATACAACTGCGGCCGCCATCTTCGAAAAGACAACGACCGCATAACCTCCTAATCGAATACTACCTCCACTACTACATCCACCGGTCTCCCCACTATATCCCTTGGAGATGGTGGTGAAGTTAAGCTTCGTAAAGAACGTGTGACCTTACTCCATCGGTCCAAGAAAGGCTGCTTCTCCTCCGGAGACATTTTACTCCACAGCCCTTCTATGCGAAGGAAGTTCTCCTGGGCTCGACGAACGAATTCAGGCATCAGAACATCGTTCCTAGGTGCAGGCAGTCCCTCGATTTCTCTAAGCTGAGTTTCAACCGAAGGAAGGGCCCAATCGAATTCGATTGCGGCATTTGATAGTACCACGTGTTACTCCAGTAAAAGACGATTTTCCGATCAGGTAAGCCTACTCTTGTGATGAAGACTTTGCAAGATATGTTTAATCGTTTTCATTTCTGTTGAATTTAAATCTTGAGAGGTAATTTTTTTAGCTGCTCGTAATGCATTTATTGGTTTTTTGTCATCTTTGTGTCGATACCTTCTTGGATAATTCTGCTCTAGCACTCCAGGCAACACATAAATGCCTTGGTCTTTTAAAATTTCTATCTTATCTTCTTCGGATTTATTCTCGCTGCCTTTCAAGGCTTTTTCTAATACATCGGATATATGGCCGCGCAAAGCATCTCTGTCGAGCATTACCTGAAACGGAATATTAAAGGCTTCGAATACCGAGGCGTAAATATCTATATTATCTTTACTGCTGGCGTAAATAACTTTTATATCATGATCGCCATGATAAAACCGATCTATTAACCCGCGCATTAAAATTCTGTCGGAAACACCCTCTACCAACAACACGCTATCTGCAAAAAACATTTCGGAATTATCGGCGTTTATTTCTTGCTCTAATCTTTCTATGTTTAATGCTTCTTTTGCATCTGCAAGGGTATGCACCTTTGTGTTTCTTTTGTCGTCTCGAGAAACTCTCCAAATATGGTCTATGTCTTCTGGCTGAACAAAAACCGAATGATGAGTCGTTAAAAAAACCTGATTCTTAAACGACTTGTCTTTTAAAATTTTTAAAAACTTTTTAATAACAGATGGATGTAAATGCAATTCTGGTTCGTCTATTAAAATAATATCGTAATCTGGATGAAAAATATAAAACAGCATTATAAACAACCTTCTAAACCCATCACCCATTCTATGGATCGAGCGTTGTTTCCTGTCTGCTTTTACATGCGAAAGAAACAGCTGCTCGGATATTTCTACATCATCAAAATACTGCTGAAGCGTTCCACAAAATTCTGCATAATCTTTAGGATAATTTTCTTTAAACTGCTTTAGGCGTTCGTGGATAAGTTTTTCTGCTGAATCGTCTGAATGAATTCGGATGGATCTTTTTTGAATTTCCTGAAAAATCTCTTCTGCGTTCTCTGCCTCTTTATTATTTACCAAAAACTCTTTATGTTTTTCTTTTTGCGAGATAGTTACTTTTTGCTTGCTTCGTAATTCTATTTCCAAAGACAAATCTGCTCGAGAGTCATAATATCTATCTGGATCTAAACTCGGATTAAAAAAAAGCTCGATTGCATCGAGTACATTTGTTTTACCAGCATTATTTGGACCAATTAAAATATGCAGGTTAGAAAACCCGGTTACCTCTATTGGCGCTTCTATTGTTTTGTAATGATTTATTTTAAGCTTTTGTATTTGCATGTGCTTACAGTATAGCAAACAAATATCCCCAATTCATACCATTTGACAAATACACCCTTGTATACTAGATTACATTCTGCATCACACAGAACAGAGAGGCGAATCATGCCAAGATGCCGGACGCGTTGCGTACCAGACGAAAGTCGACATGTCTTCGCTCCCTGCAATAGGCCAACACCCCGACACCACAGCTACAGAGTGGTCGGTATCGATATCAAGGATCGAGCAGGCCCACGCATGACCGCTACATCGACACCGTGCTGCTCACCAGCACACCAGGCCATGAACATAGAAGGGGCCGTCTCTTGTTGTGGAAGTGAGGCTACAGTTACCCGAAACCGGCTTCTGACGGGGACTTTAGTCAGCCGCAGAATCCGGAGACAAATGCGCAGACGAGGGGGAGTCTCTGGCTAGCCGCTTCAGATCAATTTAGAAAGCTCCGCAGAACCTTGAACGAGGGAACTGCGGAGTTCGTCTTTTAAAACACTGTTGGCACTTTTTCCATAACAGACCTTACTTTCTCTTGTGCCAGCTGTAAGCCAACCTCTCTTGGCCAAGCGTGTGTGTGTTTGCTTTTCTCTAATACTGCTTTCGCAGATTTAGTAATTTTATCTTCTACTAACTCGAACATTTTATCTGGATTAAACCCGCGGTATTCTGCATACGAAGAAATAACCCCGCCACTATTGGCAACAAAATCTGGAACAACAATAATCCCTTTTTCGTGTAAATATTTTTCTGTCTCCTCTGTCATTGGAATGTTAGCAGCCTCTATAATCAACTTCGCCTTAATGTTGTCTTTGTTCGAATCGTTTATAACATCTGTAATAGAAGCTGGAATAAGAATATCTACCTCTAATCCAAATATCTCTGCATGGCTCAATTTTTCAGCTCCTTCGTATTCTAGTACCGACTTTCTTTCTTCTGAAATTTTCGTTAATTTTTCGTTATCAAACCCTTCTTTGCTATAAATTGCACCGTCTTTATCCGAAACCGCAACGATGGTTGCTCCCATCTCTCGTAAATGTTTATATGCAAAACTTCCAACATTTCCAAACCCTTCTATTGCCACTGTAGCATTTTTTAAATCAATTCCATATACCCCTGCAGCAACTTTAGTAACATGAGCAACACCAAACCCGGTACTGCCATATTCATGTGGAATCCCACACTTTTCACCCGGAGAACCAAATACGCTCATACATAAATCTGATGGCTTTCCTGTTGCAGATTGCCAGTCACCTGTCCCCTCTACAAACCATTGCATTTCTTTTTCTGCTGCATTTACATCTGGAGCCGTAATATACTTCTTAGGAGTAAATGGTTTAATAGCGCGTGCAAAACTCTGTACAAACTGTTTCTTAAGCTCATCGTCTCCGCCTGGCCAACGGATTCCAGATTTCGCCCCGCCAAATGGAATACCTGCTAATGCGTTCTTCCATGTCATTGCTCTAGCAAGCCTGGAGACCTCGTGAGCTGTTACATCTGGTGTCATTCTAACGCCACCTTTACCAGGCCCTATCGCGGTATTATCTATTACTAAAAACCCCTCCATTCCTATGGAAGCATCTGAGACTTCTATTACATACTCTGGCCCAAATTCATCTTTGTGTATTTTCATATGTATATGGCAATAAAAAAACTCTCTTTAATGAGAATACTCTATTTTACACCGAGTTTTTTATTCGCGCTACTATTTGAACATTTTTAATAACACACGAACAGTTGGATCGTCTTTTTTTATACAATAACAAATCATTTGGCCCATTCGTTCTCGTAACACTAACCCAGCTGTCTCCAACACCTTTAGTTGATGCGAAGCCGCAGGAACAGATACATTTAAAATTCTGGAAATATCGGTTACACACAAATCTTTATGTTCGGTAAGCAATTTAAAAATAGCGAATCTTCCATTATCCCCTAATGCACTAAACATTAACGGATACCCACTTTCTTCGCTTCTTACTTTTTTTTGAAGTTTTTCGATCTGTTTTTCGAGCAGCATAATAGTTAAACAATTACTAAACTATTTAAATAATAATATCCTCTCCCTTATCTGTCAATTTTCACAAGACAAAAAATCGATAAAAACAGAGCCTTTCGTCATTCAGAGCCTGCATCAGGCGAAGAATCTCGTTCTTTTGTTGTTTAACTGCAGAGATCCTTCGCTAATCACTCCCCGTCACAAGGACGGGACACAGCAGGATGACGCACAAAACAATACAACTTCACTTCGTCATTCTGATCCGCCTCTAGCGGAGAAGAATCTCTGGTATCTTTTGCTCCGTACAAGACAGAAATCCTTCGTCGACATGCAATCTCCTCCCTAGTCACTCCGTCAAGAAGAATGCGGACGGGGCAGGCTGAATGACGAAAAAAATTAAAATACCAGAAGAGCTGGATTAACAAGCATAATCAATCCTAACAACGCCATAAGAATTCCACCAATTAAATGAGATAGATGAGAGTATTTACTCGTGATGTGTAATTTATCTAATCCATACAATGCGATTCCAAATACCACAAAGTCGTCGAACATATAGCCAAAGATATAAATAGCATTGTAAAGCTGTTTCGAAGCCCAATTAAGTTGATTAATATCTAAAATTTTTGTAAAGGTTTGTGGAATACCAATAGAGCATGCAAATTCGAATATATTCACCGAAAACGCTATCCCAATAATTCCTAAAGCCGTAACAATAGTAAGTGGCTTTTGTGCAAATTTCTGAATTCGGTTAGAAATACTTTTCTTCGTGCCAGACCCGCCAATCTTACAAGCCTCTTCGCCTTCAAAATATTGATGAAGAAAATAGATTCCAGCTCCAGCTGCTAAAATACCAATAAGCGGCGTTACAATATGGTCTAAACCTATAAAATCCCATGCATACAACCAAACATTTAGGATAAGGTAATACATTACTGCCTCTGCTATCAAAAACAGCCCAACCATCTCCCACATTCTGCGTCTGCTACCAGAAAGCGCAAGAGCAGTTACAAACATAACCAGCACCCACATTGCACACGGATTAAATCCATCTATTAACCCTAAAATATACGACATTGCTGGCAACGAATACTTCCCGACATCTATTGTTTTACCTATAAACGGTAAGGTTACAATATAGGAAGGAGTTTCTACAGTACAGGCGGTATTATCGTCACACACAGCCTCGGAAACAGAAACTACTCTTTCTTCTGCCGGAAGGCTTAAATATTCTGTTAAAGAAAGCACCGATTCCTTTTCTTTAGCTTTATCTATTTCCGCAATAATAACTGCGCCAGTTGTCTCTGCGGTTTGAAAACCCTGAATAATTTGCTCGTTTACATAAATTATTGGCGTTCCTTTTACCAATCTTAGCTCTTCTGTTGCTTCATTAAAAAACGCCTTTCCTTCTTCGGTATAGACATCATAATTTACTACCACAAAATCGTCTCGCACTTTTTCTAAATCTTCTATGAATGCAAAAAAATCTATACAATGGCCGCAATCATCTCTTTCGAATACCTCTATTACCACAGGTGCTGAATCTGTCGGCTGTGCTAAAACAGCCAATGGAGTAAAAATGGTAAACAGAAGCAATCCTAACGCAAAGAATTTTTTCATAGAAGTGTTCTATTGAAGTGGATGATACCCTTGCTCGAGTAAATTTTTTATTGGCAAAAAAAGCGGGCGCGGCAAACTTTCCCATTCGAACCATTGCCATTCATCACACTTATCTGTCTCTTGTATACTTGGCTCGCCTTCACTATGGTCTGCCAAAACATAAAAAGTAATATAGTGTTTATCTTCGTTTTTAAAAATATCGTTTGTATAAGCTACTACGCGTGGATTCGATATCTTTATTCCAGCCTCTTCCGTTGTTTCTCTTACGGCACAGTCTTCTGGAGATTCTAAAAACTCTAAGTGCCCACCAGCAAACCCCCAATGTCCATTGCCATGGGTATTTTTACGTTTCCCCAGCAAAACTTTGTTGTTTTTTAGAATAATAACACCAATTCCAACCTGAGGTACAAGAGACATAGTAGAGTCACAAAATAAAATTCTACTCGCTTAGATTACCATGAATAGATAATCAACAAAAGCCCCTTACATTTACAAAAAGACGTCTTTGTGGTAAAAAAATAGTATCACCTCAAGAAAGGAAACTCATGGCAACACGGACAGGACACCTTATCGGTATTCAGTCTGAAAGCGTTGTCGCAGCTGCTCTTAAACAAATGAAAGGAGAGTGCAATTGCCCGGTAACTTCGTTTCGTAGACGTGATTGCGAAGCATACGATTATGTGGTCGAAATAGGAACCGAAACCATCTACCTCGAGGTAAAAACATCATGGAACGAAGCGTACGACCATCTCCGACAATTCCCTAATGTAGTAGTTATCATAGTGAGACACCATTCGGTTCTTCTTACTGGCAGGAAACGCAGAAGAAGAATCAGGTCGGCGAAAAGCTGGATTCGAGATGCTCTTGCCGGCTTCAGCCTAAAACTCCCACAAGAACACTGGGTATAGTATTTTCCTTTTTCCGGCCGACCATCTGCGCGAGATCGTCGGCCTTCTCTTTTTTAAACAAAAAGACAGGCCAGCTAAGGCCTATCTTTTTAATTCTCCTTATTCTTCTTTTGGTTCAATAGCTGGCTCTATTACCGGCAGTGGCACTGGCTCTGGAAGTGGCAATGAATCTGGATCTGGTTTTTCGTATGACTTAAACCGTTGGTCCAAAATTTCTTTCACCAGTGGAATAATTACCGATTGCTGATTAATATAGTATCCCTCAGTTGGTTTGCTTGTAATAGGGAATACAAGAGCCGGAACAAGCAACAGACTGCCCTCTTCACCATTGTTATACCAGGTCTGAACAAATCCTTGAGAAGGGGTCCCAAGTTCAATAACAGGTAATTCGGTTTCTTCTGCTGAATCTTCCAATACAGCATTTACAGCTGGTTCTGCAAAGTATCGAATATTTCCGGCATACCCACCATTCTTTACAATACTCATAATTCTTTCTGTATCTGTTTCTGCCTCATACAAAGAGCTTTCATATACTCCAGAATTTAAATTCCATAACCCTGAAGCTCGGTTTGCTCTAATATTTACATTCACATGCAACCCAACAACACCACCATATTCTGCGCGTACAAGCTGGCCATCAACAATTAATGGATAAAGCACTTGGATAGAATCTGGAACCCAAGCACGTTCTGGGCTTTCAGCACGTGCGTATTGTTCTCGCCAGTTGTCTTCTACTTCTGGTTCGCCATATGCCTCAGTAGAAATACCATATTCAGAAAGGAATGTATTTGCAATCTCAATAAGTGTTTCATCTGCTGGAACTTGTTCTATCTTTAATTTATTTTCTTGATAACAATCATCGGTACGGCATGGATATACACTTCTCCATTTATCTGAATTCTCGCCAATAGAAATGCCTCCGTCGAACATATTCCAGTGCAACGATAATCCAAATTCCCGATCTTCTACTAAATCAATACTCCTAATGCTTACATTTTTTAATTTTGAAAGATCTATTACATCGGAGTTTATTGCTGCAAGCAAACTCTGCTCGTTTACGCTCATGCCAGAGCTTTTCACCTGCCGAAGAACTGCAACCTGTTCCTCACTTAAAACAACTTCTTCTCCAGTATAAACATAACTATATTGAGGAAAAGGATAAATAGATAACCCAGAGCTAAATGTATCTGCCGTCTTTTCTGATATAATCGAGCTGTCAGCTGCAAAACTGCTTTCCGATGCACCAAGCCCACCTCCGCCACCAGACTGCGATCTAATTCCTGTAGATTGAGCAAGCGGGACCTGACTTAAAGACCCAAAGGCATTGCTGCTTAATGCATTAATAGTAGATGTTGGCGAGACGATAGATGTTGGAGAATCTGAATTTAAAGATACAACCACTACAAATGCTATCGCTGCGACTCCAACTCCTACAGCAGCTATCTTAAACGACTTAACAAAATCTGATAAAGATTTTCGCGATTTCATAGAATTTTTCTCTTCAAACAATTGCGCGCGCAACTGTTTTACAAATATTTTATTAACTTTAACATCTGGCCGAGATGCTAAAAGCTTTTGAATAATCATTATTAATTCAGCCTCATGTTTCTTAAACTCTCCATCAAGTAAATACAACTCCTGGAGAATAGTTTGCACATTTTTATTTGCTTTTTTCATATTTTCTTGTTCGTCATTCTGAGCTAAAGCGAAAGGAATGTTGCATGCTCCCCCTCTTTGCAGAAGAGGGGGTTGGGGGGAGTTTTTCAACCCACAGAAAGAAACCCTCCCTAGCCCTCCCTTATGCAAAGAGAGGGAATATGCACTCGATCACTTCAGCCGCTTACCCAATAAAACGATTCAACGTTAAAAAAGTAACAAACAGCGCTAGTGGCATATCTTTTCGTAATGTTGCCATTGTTCGTGAGAATGTCATTTTGCAACTTGCTTCTGATTTTTGCATTATTTCTGCAATCTCTTTATACGATAATCCATCCCACAATCTCATAACAATAATATCTCGCTGTTCTGGTTTTAATTTAGTAATATATTCCGAAATATCTTTAAGCTTATTTTTTGTGTCTAAATCTTTGGGAATATCTTCGTTTGTTTGCAAATCCCAGACATCTTCTATATCTATTTCGGTTTTACTCGTTCTGTAATGATCTATTACTGTATTTCTCGCAATTCGATAAAGCCACGACGAAAAACTCCCTGCTTCAGATGAATACTGGGATATATTTTTTAAGGCCTTCAAAAACACCGTGCTTACAAGGTCCTCGGCTGTTTGGGTATGATGCGTTCGGTAATAGACGAATTTATATATTGGGGTTATATATGAATCATATAACTTCCCAAATTCGGCTATATCTCCTTTTTGGCATCTTTCAATGATTTTGGATTCATCTGCCGCCATGTTCGACCGTAGTTTAGTATTACTTTATTATACGCCCTCTCTGTTCGTTGGTCGAACCGGCTGAAAAACCTTTTGATTTTGTTTTTCATATCGTCGTACTAGAACATTAATCTCCCTTCACTATAGTAATACGATAAAGTATAGAAAATGTAACAGTGTAACAAAAAAGGGGCTTCGACGTCATCGATGCCCCACCACGCACGTATGCCATGGATTTGGTTGATTGTGAAGAGCTCTCGGCTGTTGATGCCGGTTACTCGTCTGGATCGCATCCTTCGTAATCGGGAATCAGAGGAGGAGTCACTATCCCCGTAGTGGCAAGGTGCGATGCTTCCACATGTTCGAAATCCGCTGCTTCGTCATCTTGCCGGAAAGCCTTATCAAGAGGATTTCCGAAAACGCGAAAGCGGAATGTTCCAGAACTCACGATCAGCCTCCGAGAGGTTAAGCCTCGTCTGACGTCGAGCTCAACCCACCAAGGCGGAGCCTGGTCGCTTCAGATGGAGCGAGCGATCCCCATGTGTTGTCGAGACGCTCCCATGGGTGATCACCCACCTCTTCGTCGTCAGGTTCGAAGAGAGGCACGTCGGCTTCATCCTCCGCACTCATGCTCGTTCGAACCTCCAGGCGACGCCGTTCTTTCACTTCTGCTGGACGACTATATGCCAGCAGCCTACCAGTCCGAGGCATTCTATGTGACCTTTCCATTGTTCGCGAGGCCTCCCTGACCTCGTTCAGACAATTTGCATACTCTCACATTACGAACCTTACGTCAACACCTTCTAAATCACCCCACTCTCATTTCTCTGTTGTAGAAATACTGGAATGTTTACGTACAAAATAAGCGGAAATGCCGCCAAATATCAGGGCGGCTAAGGCCACCGATCCTATCCATATCATTACTCCGTTTGTACTGGTAACATCCAAATTTTTAAAGATAAAAATCCATATTACTGCTGCTATAGCAGAACAACTAACAGTAATAGTGTAATATTTTTTAAAAGACATTTTTGTAAGCCCAAAAGCATAGGAAACAACATCAAACAACGAAAACCCTAATAACCTACTTGCAACTAATAACGGAACACCGGCCACCACAACAAATTTATCTATTTTTTTCATGGTTTTTTCGCCTGCTAGTTTTACTACCCATTGTCTACCCAATTTTCTACTAATATAAAAATTAATAACCGAACTTATCATCCCTCCAGTAAATATATATAAAACCGTCAACGGGACTCCGTATATCGCTGCTCCTACAATTGCTGCTGGTGTGCCTGCTAGCGGCGCAACTACATGAGCAGCAATAACATACCCAACCAAGGCAAACGGCCCCCACATTCCTAAATCTGTTACAAATTTCTGAAATTCATCACCATTTACCATTGGCATAAGCCAACGGACAGCAAACCAAATAAGGATAATTATTATTATCGCCTTTACAACTGTTAGTTTTTTTGATGAGATAAGCTTCATGTGTCTTTAGTGTACAACAGAATAGGAGAAAGGCCATGCAAGCCCAATCGCCTCTATCTCCTCAACAAGAGGGGGTTGAACTGGCCGTAATTTCAGATTTACACCTAGGAGGTCCACTTACTCAAGTTATCCCGCTTTTGCGAATGCTAAAGAGTCTAAAGCTTCGAAAAGATGGAGTTCTTCTGATTAATGGAGACCTTCTCAATCTCCATGGCAAAAGACTCGCCGATGTCGCAGCTATAGCTCTTCTGCCAGGACATGTAGAGGTACTTGCAAGGATTGCTGAAATAGCAATAACTCACAAGGTTGTAGCCGTCGCTGGCAACCACGACCCAATAGTAGACCTTCGGGAAACACTACAATTTCTAAGCTCGACAGAACTCTTCGGGCGAGACCTGTCAGGGCTTCGGATGATTGAATTCCGAAGAAAACCCTGGATATGGTATTCCAATGGCCACAAACTAGTAGCAGTCCATGGCCATCAATTTGATAACCCCGTTGTGACACACAGCCGCTTTGCACCAATCGTAACCCGAGTGTTCGAATGGTTGGTTCGCAGAGATATAGGCAAGAAGACCATTACAAAATGGCTTTCTCGAGTTGTCTCTCCGTGGTCTG
>JABIPD010000114.1 GCA_018698735.1 Candidatus Jacksonbacteria bacterium
AGCACTTTGGATGTATATTAAAAGTTGGAAGAGCTCAAAGTATTTTGTGTTGGTGGGGGTCTTTTTTGCACTTGCTGTTTTAACAAAAGGAGCTGCAGCCTTCCCCGCGATATTGATTTTAGGAATACATTGGATTTTTTTAAAGGGATGGAAGGTTATTCCTTTAAAATATATTCTTTCTTCGGTGCTTTTGTTTTTAGGGATAACGGTCCCATGGCATTGGTGGATGTTTTCTTTGTACGGACAAGAATTTTGGAATGTTTATATTGGTCACCATGTAGTTGCGAGAGTCGGGGAGAATATCGGATTTAGTGAAAATTCGAGTCCTTTTTGGTATTTAAGCCAGATGTCTCAATATTTTTGGCCATGGATATGGGCTTTGCCAGTGGTGGTGTATTTTGTAGTAAAAAATTTCAAATTTAACGACAAGCTAGGGCGGTGGATTTTGATAGCTTTGTGGGCGTTAGGATTTGTTGGTATTTATTCTGTCGCTCAGACCCGACTATTTTGGTATATCGCACCTGTTTATCCACTGTTAGCACTAGCTCTGGTTGCTACCGCCGTTAAGACGTGGAGCCAAAAATCTTGGCACAGGGGAGAGGTTTTTGCGCTGAGTGCTACAGCGCTTATAATGATGTGGGCCGCTCCTTGGTGGAAAACTGGTTGGATAGGAAGTCTTAATTCTACTGGTTTGTTAGAAATATTGCTTCATCCATTTGTCATAGGAACTCTTATTTGGGGAGCTGTTTCGTTGGTTTTATATTTAATTGTAAATAAAAGCTCGGATAGCGAGAGGCAAAAAAATCAGGGTCGATTGTGGTTATTATTTTTCACTATGCTTTTAGGCGGGTTGCTTGTTTCTCGGCTCTTTCAATTAACTGTGATGTATCCGTATGAATCATCATCGCCTTTTTTTGATGCTATAAAAAATAATGCCAAGGTCATTGTGGTTTCTAAACCTGCGTACGAGCAATCACATGGTTTGTATTATTATGTAAATAAATTCCCTAAGGAGATTGTTGTTTTTGTTGATGCTGTTGAGGAATTAGGTGGTTTTAAGAACGATTTTTGTTTTTTTGATGTAGCGAGTGATTCTTTAGAAAAGCTTCCTCAGGATACGGAGCCTTATTATTTCGAAGGAGTTGGTCCTTATTATGCAGCATGCTGGTATATTGAAGAAGATGTTGAAACAGAAGAAACCGAGGAAAAAAATGAATAAAATTTCACTCATAATTCCATGTTATAACGAGGAAGGAAATATCCTTCCTTTGTTTGACGAGCTTTTGCCAGTACTAAAAGAAATATCTGATCGAGGGTATTCTTGGGAAAGTGTTTTTGTGGACGACGGAAGCACCGATCAAACGGCGAATTATTTAAAGTACTTGCAATTAAAGCATAATAATATATTTGTGGTGAAGCATGACATTAACAGAGGCGTAGGAAACGCCTATCGAAGTGGGTTTTTGCATGCTCGAGGCGATTATATTATTACCCTTTCGGCAGATAGAGAGATTCCTCCCCAAGAAATAACGAGGGTTATAGATTTATTAGAAAGTGGAGAAATATTTGTTAATACAAACAGATCTGAAAGATGGGGGAAAACGCTGGCGGTACATTTGAAATGGAATATTCCTTCTAAAATAGTAAACAGTACGGTGTCTGGTATTGTTTCAAGGAGAATTAAAGATGTTGGCTCTGGTTTAAAAGGGTTCCATAAATCTCTGTTAAATGATGTTCGCGTAGAAGATTCGAGATATCTCTATTTTCCTGCTTATGCCTGTTTGAATACTGTTAAATTCAAAGAGATAGATGTGGAGTTTCGGGCCCGTGAGTGGGGGCGATCTTCTCGCAGGCCATTAAGTCTTGTGAAAGAGGTTTTAATAGAGACCCCTCGTCTTTTTTGGCATTCAATACGCAAATAAATCAACGGCTCACTCGATGAGCCGTTGATTTATTTCCTGTCATTCTCAGCTTGACTGGGAATCCAGGGCGTTGAAGAAAAAAACAGAGCATGGATCTCCGATCGGGGTCGGAGATGACAGACAGAGGAAAGGGTTTTTTGCTCGTCATCCTCGATTTAGTCGGGGATCCAGTAGGTCGAAGAAAACACCAGGACATGCCCAGCCCCGGCTTTTCAAAAGAAAAAGTGGAGCTGGGCATGTCCCCCTCTGGGCGATCCCCCGAAGGAGGAGATCCCCTCAGGAGCCTGCCCCGTACTTTGATACGGGGCGAGGCTGACGGACAAAAATATGAATAAAACATATTGTGTATACATCTTAGCAAGCAAAAGAAATGGAACACTTTATATTGGAGTGACAAATAATCTCGTGAGAAGAATGTGGGAGCACAGAAATAAAATAAGTCATGGATTTACAAAGAAATACGAAATTTCTTTACTGGTGCATTATGAAGTTTTCGAGGATCCGTCTAGAGCTATTGAAAGGGAAAAGCAATTAAAGAAATGGAATAGAGCGTGGAAGATTAAACTTATCGAAGAGAATAATAAAGAATGGAATGATTTGTATGAATCTTTGGGATAAGGCGGAGGTCCTCCTCAGCTGTCATTCCCAGCTTGACTGGGAATCCAGAGGGTTTAAAAACCCCCCTCAGGGCGTGGGTCCTCGCATACCGATGATGACGGGCAAAGAAATGGCGCTTCTCTTGCTGTCATCCCCTCGAGAGAGGGGCTCCAGTAAGTCGGAGAACTCACAAAGGCACAGATCTCAGACTGAAGTCGAGGATGACGGACAAAGGAATGTGATGTATAAAGACTCGTGCTCGTTTATGTTGTTTTTTAAAGTATGGTATAATTTTATAAGTATATTAACTTAAAAATAGTATGAAAAAATTTATCATAGTTATTGTGGTAGTTATTATTGCGATAGCATTGGTTGTGTTTTTGATGCCTCAGCAAGATAACCAATCTACTGATGGGAATAATCAGCAATCTGGTTCATCTGGCCAGTCTAACAACGATACTGTTGGCGGCCTGCCGGCAAATGACGATTTCCCTCCAGATGATATATTTGACGACGAACCATTAGAGGTTCAGCCTCAAGTCTATTCGTATGGCGGAGTTGTTACGAGTGTTGGCTCTGACAGAGTAGTATTTGAAGTTGGAAATACTTTTGGGTTAGATGAAGGAACGCTAATAACTGTGTTAGTAGGAGCTGACACAAGAATTGTAAAAGAAGTTA
>JABIPD010000116.1 GCA_018698735.1 Candidatus Jacksonbacteria bacterium
AAGGGGCCTGGTAGTATGAGTGCTCCTTGTGTGTGTAGAAGATTGGTGAAGAAATTATCATTCGATAATCAATCCGTAGAATACAAAAAAAGTTTGCATCCGTCAATACAGAATAGCATTTCGCCGGGAATAGAGAAATACAAGGGTGTATATTTGTTGATTTTAAAGCTATCCTTAATTATACTATACAGGAACTGTTCCCGAATACCGATCTGGCTCAAAATTTGATCTTTTTGCCAAAATTGCTTTCAGGTTTTTTCGCCAATGCGAGGCATTTCCTCAAAATCCTTCAATCAATTTTAATCAAAAATCTTTACATTTTGCCTCAAACCGGCATTCGGGAACAATCCCATAAATGAATTTTAGTTTTTATTATGGCAAATTTAAAAGACACATTTAAAAATATTTTTCATCGAGAAAAGGCAGAAGAAGACGAAGATGATATTTTTTTTAATAGTTCAGAAGAAGCCGAAGAGGAAAGCGACTGGGAGCTTGATGATTCAGAAGAAGGCCAACTTGCGGTTGATGTGTATCATACTCCAAGCGAAGTTATTATCCGTGCGCCGATTGCAGGTGTTCACCCAAATGAAATAGATGTAACCATAAAAGACGATGTAGTGGTTATTAAGGGAAATAGGTTTAGCCGAGATGATTTTGGTATTGTAGATCATTTATATAAAGAATGTCATTGGGGGCGGTTTTCTCGAACGATTATTTTACCGATTACCGTACGCTCGCAGAAAGCAGATGCATTATTTAGAAACGGGATTCTTACGATTCGTGCACCAAAATCAGAAGACGATCAATCACCACTTGTTATAGCAGTAGAAGACGACTATTAATTACGGAGGGTCAGAACGACTGTATGTTGAAAGGAAGAGTAGCTGCGCTTGAGGAGTATTACGCTGTTATACACACAGAAAAAGGGGAAGTTCTGTATTGGCCGATTCATGATTTGCCGAAAAAAGTAGCAATAGGAGAAGAGGTGTTTGCAAGCATTTCTTTAGAGCCAGGCGAAGTGTTAAGCGATCAAGGGAAAAAAGATATCTTAAATACACTGTTGATGGATATTGAATAATGAAGCGCGGTATGGAAAACGAAGAAATAAAATCATCATATACCAGTTGGGTGCTCCTTGGAGGGGCACTCCTTATTATTTTTGGAGTATGTATCGGTGCGGCTTTTTTGTATGAGCAGCGATTCCAAGAAACGTTTTATCCTGGAGTTTCGGTTGGTTCTCTTGGGTTGGGTGGAAAAACGTACGACGAGGCTCAAGATTTTTTAGTGCAAGTATTGCGGCCGTATAATGAACAAGGCATTGTTGTTCAGTTCGAAGACAGGGCGGTTTCTTTTTTACCGGTAAATATTGCTCCATTTGATCCAGATATTGCCCGCGAGGTGTATCGTTTTGAAGAAAATAAAAGTTTAGAACATGCATGGAGTGTTGGCCGTAGAGGCCCACTTGCACAACAGGCGTTAGAGAAAATTCGAGCGTTGTTTATTGGAAAAGAGGTTCCATTAAACTATTCGGTAGATTCTGAACTGCTTGTTGGCGTTTTAGACGAAAATTTCGCAGATCTAGAAGAATCTGCAGAAAATGCGGAGGTCGTATTTATAGATAAAACGCAAGAACTTTCGATTGATAAAGAAAAAGACGGCTGGGTCTTTGACAGAGAGTTGTTTGTTCAGAAATTTAAGCAATCAATTTCTAAAACTGAGTTTGGGCCAGTAGAGATTGTACAAAAGAATGACTATCCAGAGGTTTCTTCTGTAGATATAGAGCCCCTATTGCCACAGATAGAGGAGCTTATTTCTATTCGTTCGCTTACGCTTACATATAGCAATAAAAAATGGTCTGTTTCGAAGGAATTATTTCGAGACTGGCTTAATTTTATTTCAAGAGAGAATGCCTCTGAGGCAATTTCTTCTCTTTTTTCGGAATCTGGGATGGTCGCTGGCGAGAAAATAGAAAAGGTTCTTTCTATTAACGAAGAAAAATTATTAGCATTTTTGGACGAAGAAGTACGCGACGATATAAAAGTCTTTCCTCAGGAAGCAAAATTTGAAATTAACGCAGCAACAAAAGAAGTTGTTAAGTTGCAAGGAGGGGCGCCAGGTAAAGATATTGATATTCTGGCAACAAGGAGGGCAATAGAAGAATCTGTGTTTGTTAACCGAGAGACAAGTATTGAAATAGCAACAATAGAAGTTGAACCCAAAGTGACAGAAGCAAATATTTGGGAGTTAGGAATTTTAGAAATTATAGGAACCGGGTATTCGGATATGAGGGGGAGTCCATCGAATAGACGGCATAATATTGCTGTTGGAGCAGATGCACTGCATGGGTTATTAATAGCTCCTCAAGAAGAGTTTTCATTGCTTAAGGCTCTTGGAGAGATTAATGCTGCCTCTGGATATTTACCGGAGTTAGTTATAAAAGGAAATAAAACCATTCCAGAGTATGGTGGCGGGCTGTGCCAAATTGGAACCACAACATTTAGAGCAACACTTTCTACTGGGCTGCCAGTAACTCAACGGAGAAATCATTCGTATCAAGTGCCGTATTATAACGATGCGTATGGGTTGCCTGGGACCGACGCCACTATTTACGACCCAGCTCCGGATTACAGATTTTTAAATGACACAGAAAATTATGTCTTAATTCAAACAAGAATAGAAACAAACGATATTTATTTCGATTTTTGGGGGACATTAGATGGCCGGTCGGTCGAGCAATCTAAAACGCTTGTGTATAATGTAACGCCACCCCCACCA
>JABIPD010000118.1 GCA_018698735.1 Candidatus Jacksonbacteria bacterium
GAGTAGTTTCTGGTGATAGGGAGGAAGCTCATGAGGTTGTTGCTCAAGCTGGGATTGTGCAAAACAATAGCTTTAAAGTTCAGACTCAGCTTTCGCATATTGCAACATTTGTAACTCCAGAAGTAGATTTATTTCTCGATCAAAGTGCTGCGGAGGACGAACTCTCTTTTGGCGGAGAGATTGCATTTACGCTAGGGGTTACCAATAAGAGCGATGTGCTCATGAAAGACGGAGTATTGTCGGTTGTTTTATCAGACACAGAAGGAGTTATAGATGCCGAAACATTCCGATTCCCTCGAGCTGTTCCGCGAGTAGAAGAAGAAGGTGATACCCTTACACTTATTTGGGAGGAAAGAGATATAGAGGCATTGGGGACTTTTGAACCAGAAGATGCGATTGCTATGAGTTTTTCTGTAAATATTCTAGATGTCCCACTAAATCTCGACGCAGATGAGTTTGTAGTGAATGCTTATGCTGCTTTATCTATAGGTTCACCAGATATAGAAGTAGGACTTGAATACGAAACCAAACCTGTCGATGTTCATGTAGAAGCTACGCTTCCTGATGGAATTCATCTTGGAGATGATAGCGCGATATAAGCCATAAACAATGAATTTTACGTTTAAATCAACGGCTCACTTGATGAGCCGTTGATTATTTGGTAAGAATAGAGAACTTAAGGAATACTATGAATAGAAGTTTATCAATTACAACAAAGCATGGATTGCTCAAAACGCCGTTTTTTATGCCGATTGCTACGCAGGGAGCGGTAAAAAGCTTAACCGTGGCAGATTTAAAACGGCTAGGGGCAACTATTGTGTTGTCCAATACCTATCATTTATATCTTCGGCCAGGAGAGAAGCTTTTAAATTCAGCTAAAGGGCTTCATGGTTTTATGAAATGGGATGGCCCGATATTAACAGATAGCGGTGGGTATCAGGTTTTTTCTTTAGGAGCAAAAAATAATAACGGATTAGTAAAACTAACAGACGATGGCGTTGAATTTAAAGACCACCTTAGAGGCGGAAAACATTTTTTTACACCAGAAAGAGCACTGGAAATACAATCAGCAATAGGCTCAGACATTCGGATGGTGCTTGATATATGCTCTGAATATCCTTGCACCGAAGAAAAAGCACGAGAAGATATGGAGCGAACGCTTGCCTGGGCAGAGCGGAGTATTGAATACAAAAAAAAGAATGACGGCGACTATTTATTGTTTGCAATTGTGCAAGGTGGTATGCACCAATCGTTACGAGAAGAATGTGCTCGAAGGTTGGTTGAAATGCCGTTCGATGGATATGCTATTGGTGGGGTCTCGGTAGGCGAGCCATGGGAAGAGGCGCGAAAAGTTTTAGATTGGGTTGTGCCTTTGCTACCAGAAAATAAACCACGATATTTAATGGGAGTTGGAAAGCCCGAGCAAATGCAAGAAGCATATCGTAAAGGTATAGATATGTTTGATTGTGTTATCCCAACACGCGAGGCACGGCACGCAAAGCTCTATACCACAGATGGTACAACATATGGCGAAATAAATATTTTAAACGAGAAGTATTCAACGGATTTTTCGGTGATTAATCCAAATTCTAAATTAGAAGAGTTACAAACATATACAAAAGCATATTTAAGACATTTATTTATTGTAAAAGAGCCATTAGCATTACGATTGGCAACACTTCATAATTTAGAAACCTACTTAACACTATTTTCTTCTAACAGTAGCTAGGAGAGGAGGTAGATATCCCTTGTTCTTTTTGTGCCTATTTGGTACAGTTTATGTGTTTTAACAGCAAAAACTATGGCAAAAAATACGGTATCAATGGATAAGCTTATCTCTCTTGCAAAGCAGAGAGGTTTTATTTTTCAATCATCAGAAATTTATGGCGGGTTTGCAGGTGGCTACGATTTAGGGCCACTTGGAGTTGCTCTTGCAGAAAATATAAAAAATCTGTGGCGCAAGAAATTTATTCAAGAACGCGATGATGTAGTTGCGCTTGATAGCGGAATTTTAATGGCCTCAAAAACGTGGGAAGCCTCTGGCCATATTTCTAATTTTTCTGACCCCCTTACAGAATGCAAAAAATGTCACAAACGGTTTCGTGCCGATCATTTAGAAGAAGACGGTGTTACCGATTGTCCAGAGTGTGGAGGAGAGCTTACCGAACCAAAGCAGTTTAATTTAATGTTCCAAACGCATGCCGGTCCCACGCAAGATAAAGATTCGGTCGTCTATTTACGACCAGAGACAGCGCAAGGAATTTTTGTAAATTTCGATAATGTTTTGCAATCATCTCGAATGAAAGTCCCATTTGGAATCGCCCAGATTGGAAAAGCATTTCGGAATGAAATTACTTTCCGGAATTTTATCTTCCGTGTTCGCGAGTTCGAGCAAATGGAACTAGAATATTTTGTGAAACCAGGTGAAGACGAAGAACAGTTTAAGTATTGGCGACAGTTTTGCATGGATTTTCTTACGAATGATATTGGGCTTAAAAAAGAAAATGCTCATTTTAGAGATCACGAAAAAGAAGAATTATCACATTATTCAAAATCTACAACAGATATAGAATACGATTATCCGTTTGGTACTAAAGAGTTATGGGGGATTGCAAACAGAACCGATTACGACTTAAAACAACATAGCGATCACTCTGGTAAAAAGCTTGAATATCGTGATCCTCATTCTAATGAAGTATTTACACCATTTGTTATAGAACCTTCAGTGGGGGTAAGTAGATTGCTTTTAGCAGTGCTGGTAGATGCGTACGATGTTGTTGAAGGCGGCCGAAGCACTACAACAGATGCAAATAAAGAAGAAGAGGTGGTGTTAAGACTTCATCCTGCTATTGCACCCGTTCAGGTAGCGGTATTTCCACTTTCGAAAAAGAAAGAATTACAAGATAGGGCACAAGGGATTGCAAAGGTTCTTCGTGCTGATTTCCGCGTACAGTACGATGAATCAGGATCTATTGGCCGAAGATATAGAAGACAAGACGAAATTGGAACTCTTCATTGTGTTACTATAGATTTTGATTCGCTCGAAGATAAAAAAGTTACCGTTCGACACAGAGATACTATGGAACAAGAGCGTGTAGCGATTGAGGAACTTACAGATTATATAAAAGAATCAGCTTCGAATATAAGTACATAATATGAAACATATAGAAGATACCTTACAGAACGGTATTTCGGTTTTGAGTATTCCTCAAGAATCAACAGATGCAACTACTATTTTGGTGTTGGTGAAAGCTGGCTCCAGACTTGAAGACGCAAAAAATAATGGCATTTCTCATTTTATAGAGCATTTGTTGTTTAAAGGAACAAAGAAATATCCAAATACAACGATTCTTTCTCGCACGCTCGATGCTGTAGGAGCAGATTTTAATGCCTACACTTCTAAAGATCACACTGGCTATTACATAAAACTTCAATCAGAAAAACTGGAGTTAGCATTAAGTGTGTTGTCTGATATGGTGTATCATCCTCTTTTCGATAGCGAAGAAATAGAAAGAGAGCGAGGCGTTATTTTAGAAGAGATAAACATGTACGAAGATAATCCAATGATGTCTGCAACCGATGTGTTTGAGGGATTATTATATGGAGAAAAAACCGCTCTTGGGCAAGATATTATTGGAACTAAAGATACCATAAAGAACATGTCCAGGGATCAAATTTTAGAATATAAAAATGAATGGTACCGGCCAGATACCATAGAGATTGTACTTTCTGGAAAATTGCCTAAAGAAGA
>JABIPD010000042.1 GCA_018698735.1 Candidatus Jacksonbacteria bacterium
AAGGGCTTTCTGCTGGACGAGTACAATCGGTAACAGTGAGGTTGATTGTAGAACGTGAACGCGAGATAGAAAAATTCAAACCAGAAGAATATTGGTCTCTTCTGGCTCTTTTATTGTCTGAAAAAGATTCAGAAAAACCACTAGAAGCTTCGTTGGTTGCAAAGGAAGGGAAAAAATACGACAAGCTAGGCATTGCAGATAAAAAAACAATGGACGAAATTTTAAAAGACTTAAAAGACGCAAGCTATACGATTGAGTCTATCGAGAAAAAGGAGAAAAAAAGAAACCCTTATCCCCCATTTACAACATCTACTCTCCAGCAAGCTGCAAACAACCGGCTCGGGTTTTCTGCAGCCCAAACAATGCGGCTCGCTCAGCAATTATATGAAGGTGTCGAACTAGGAGAAAAAGGTTCTGTAGGGCTTATTACCTATATGAGAACCGATTCATTAACGTTATCTGATAAATTCTTAAAAGAAGCCCGAGATTTTATTGGCAAAGAATTTGGAGATAAATATTTACCAGAAAAAAAGAAACTTTATAAAACAGCATCTAAAGGTGCTCAAGAAGCACACGAAGCTATTCGGCCAACAGACCCAGAGCTTACCCCAGACGACGTACGCTCGCATTTGGACCCTCAACAAGCAAAATTATATACCCTTATATGGCAGCGAGCTGTTTCGGGACAAATGAACCCTGCAATCCTCGACCAAACCTCTGTTTCTATTAGCGCAGACAAATATACCTTTAGAGCATCTGGAAGTATTGTAAAATTCGATGGCTTCATGCAGGTATATCCATTAAAGACAGAAGAAAAAATATTCCCAGAAATGAAAGAAAAGGAAGTATTAGAATTAAAAGAACTTACACCAGACCAGCATTTTACCGAGCCACCACCACGCTATACCGAAGCGAGTTTGGTAAAAGAGTTAGAAAAAAAAGGCATTGGCAGACCATCTACCTATGCACCAACAATCAAAACGGTTATCGATAGAAATTATGTAGAGAAAGAAGCAAAAAAACTTTCACCAACCGAAATAGGAATAATGGTGAACGATGTTTTGGTTGAGCATTTCCCAAATGTTGTAGATTACGATTTTACCGCAAAAATGGAAGAAGATTTAGACGAGATAGCAGAAAACAAAAAAGAATGGGTACCAGTCATAAAAGAATTTTACGATCCGTTTAAGAAAAATTTAGATAAAAAGGAAAAAGAAGTTCAAAAATCAGACATTGCCGAGGAAGAAACCGATGAAAAATGTGAAAAATGCAATGAGCCAATGCTTATTAAAATGGGAAGATTCGGAAAATTCCTTGCATGCTCTGGCTATCCAGATTGTAAAAACGCTCGACCATTAGATAAAGATGGCGAACCTACAGCTCCTACGAACCCCGTATATTCGGACGAGGCATGCGAAGAGTGTAAAGATAAGATGGAACTAAAGAAAGGCCGGTTTGGAGCGTATTACAAATGCGTTGGAGAAGATTGTAAGCATACAAGAAGCGTTGAGGTGTTAACCGGAATTACCTGCCCTAAATGTGGCAAAGGAGATATTATCGAGCGCAGATCTAAGCGTGGTAAAACATTTTACGCCTGTAATAAATATCCAGACTGTAAAAACGCATATTGGAGCAAACCGACCGGCGAAGAATGTCCTGATTGTAAGAGTTTGCTTGTAGCTGGACCGAAAGGAACGATCGTATGCAGCAATAAAGAATGCAAAAAAGAAAAAGAATAATTTTGACCAATCCTTTTTAAATATATACACTTACATCTCCTTCCGGTCATCAAGGACCGTGGGAGACCGTTCTCACGTGCGGCGCCGGAAACATCTGGCGCCGTCTTCTTTTTGACAATTTCATTGTCGTATTATAGGCTATATATGAATCACTAGCATGATTCAGCCTCCTAGAGTGGTCAACAAATTCTCACCCGAACAAGAGAATGCGTATGGCCACCTTTTTTATTTGCATCTATTTCTGCTGAAAGCTATACTGGCAATTAGCTATGGAACCAAAAAAGAAAGTAAAAGTATCAGTGGAGCCGCTGCTGGCTATTATTAAACAGAACAAACTTCAAGTAGACACTAAAAAAGTCCGCCGTGCTTTTGAATATGCAGAAGAGGCTCATCGAGGACAAAAAAGGAAAAGCGGCGAACCATATATTATGCACCCACTTTCGGTTGCAATGACATTAGCAGATTTAGGGCTTGATGAATCAACCATTCTGGCAGGATTACTACACGATGTTCCAGAAGACACCATGCGAACATTAATAGATGTTCGTAAGGAATTTGGATCAGATGTAGGAACATTGGTAGAAGGCATAACCAAACTTGGAAAATTAAAATACCGAGGAATGGAGCGGTATGTAGAAAACCTACGAAAAATGTTTATTGCCATGGCGGCAGATATTAGAACCATCTTTATTAAATTCGCCGACCGTATTCACAACCTTCAAACACTCGATGCGTTACCAGAAAAAAAACAAAAACGAATTGCCGAAGAAACATTGAATATTTATGCACCAATCGCAAACAGACTCGGAGTTAACATTTTAAAAGATATATTAGAAGACCTCGCCTTTCAGAAAGCGTATCCTAAAGAATACGAGCAAGTACGAGTGTTATTGGAAACAGGCCAAAAAGAAAGAGACAAATGCTATATGCATTTGCATAAAGGAGTAACCGAAGCTCTGGTAGAGCAAAAAATTGAGATTATTTCTTTTTACGGAAGAACAAAACAAGCCTACAGTCTCTATAGAAAACTCAAACAACATAAAAATAATCCAAACAAAATTTTTGATCTATTAGCAATGAGAGTAATAGTTCCAACTATTCAAGATTGCTATGCCGCGCTTGGGGTTATTAACTCCAACTATCGTCCGTTGCCTGGCAGAATGAAAGATTATATTGCCCAACCAAAACCAAATGGCTATCAATCCCTGCATACCACGGTGTTATGCGATAAATCTATTGTTGAATTCCAAATCCGCACACCAGAAATGCATCAGCAAGCAGAGTATGGTATTGCGGCTCATTGGTTTTATGATGAAGACGGAGAACGGATTCCAGATAAAGATTTAAACTGGGTAAAAGAACTCGCGAAATGGCAAGCAGAAATTAAAAACGAAAAAAAATATCTTGAGTCATTAAAGATAGATGTTTTTCAGAACCGTATTTTTGTGTTTACTCCGCAAGGAGATGTTATAGATTTACCCGAAGACTCTACGCCGGTAGATTTTGCGTATGCAATTCATTCGGAAATTGGCGATAAATGCTCGCGAGCAAAAGTAAATAGCCAATTAGTAAAGCTCGACCATAAACTTCAGAGTGGTGATGTAGCAGAAATTATTGTAGAAAAAAACAGAAAGGGTCCAAACCCTAACTGGCTTAAATTTGTAAAAACAAATCAAGCAAAAACTCGTATTCGTGCCAATGCTCCAAAGCCTGTGTGGGAGCAAGTTATTTCTGGTGTTGGACAAAAGCTTAGCAAAAGGAAAAAATAGGTCCATGCCTCTCGCCGCAGATCAAACGCAGATTGTTATCACAGATATAACGTTTCTCTCGCCACAGATGTTACACAGATAAAATTCGCAGATATTACAAGTCAGACGACAGTATTACTCTCTTTACTACGACGCCATCTGAACCAAAGAGTAACAAAAGCCCCAATGTTAGTTGGGTTCTTTTTAAATATCCTAAAATTTGAGCAAGATCTTTGTTTCGAACACTATCGTGAGCTTTCAATTCTATAACTAATTTATTCTCTACAATAAAATCTATAAAATACTGCCCAATAATTTTTTTATGGTAATAAAGCGGTGTTTTTACTTCTCGTCTAAAACTAATACTCTTGTGTAAAAATTCTTCAGCTAAAGCTCTTTGATAATAAGCCTCTCGATATCCAGTACCCAAGGTGTTATAAACTTGGTATGCACATCCAATCACTGCGTGGGTGAGTTTTGGATCTACAGTACCATCCATAATAATACATGTTATCTGTAAAAAGAATGTCCAACCTATCTTTTTTATCTGTGGGAACAATCTGTGCTGTATCTGCGGCGAGAGAAAAGCTTATTCCGTTAATTTACCTACAATACTACCTAAATCTTCTGGGGTATAAAACTCTATAACAACCTGGCCTTTACCGTTGTTATTCTTTATTTTAACTTTGGTTCCTAATACTTCTTCCAATGCTTCTTCTTGAGCAATAGTAGAAGGGTCTTTTCGTAATGCTCTATCGTGGGTTCGAACTTTTGTTCGCTGTACTTCTGTTAATGCTTTTGTTCCTGTCATCTCGCCTCTCTTCATTTGCTCCCACATTTCTAACTGCTCTTTTTCTGTTTTTACACTTAACAAATTCCGTGCTTGGTATTCGTTAATTTCTCCTACTGCTAATGAATGCTGAATGGTATCTGGTAATTTTAGCAACCGTAGAGTATTTGCAACCACCGATCTGCTCTTTCCCATTTTAGTGGCCACTTGTTCTTGCGTTAAAGAAAAATCGTCCATTAATTGATGATACCCTTCTGCTAACTCTATAGCATTCAAATCGGATCGCTGGATGTTTTCTATCATCGCTAATTCTAGTTTTTCTAAATCCCCTGTTTCTCTAATAATAGCTGGTACTTCTTTCATCCCCACCCGCTTTGCAGCTGCAAGTCTTCTGTGTCCAGCAATAACAACATACCCACCATTCGGGTCTATACTTACCACCAATGGTTGCAAAATTCCATGGACTTTTATGGATTCAGCAAGCGAGTTTAATTCTGCTGAATTCATGTCTTTACGAGGCTGGTATGGATTGTCTTCTATCTCGGAAACCTCTAAATGAATAACTCTATCGCTCTTTACTGGCGCTGTATCTTGCAGTGTTTCTTTTGTTTTTGTTTGAGGAATAGATACCTCTTCTTCATCCATAACCGGTGATACGGTTGGAATAAGCGAGGACAAACCTCTTCCTAAAGCTTTTTTTGCCATATATAATTGTCATTCTGAGTGGAACGAAGAATCTTCCTTTTATGCCCAGAGATCCTTCGTCGCAAGACTCCTCAGGATGACACTGCGTTATTGTATTTTACCTCTTCCATATTTTTGTATTATTCAGTGTAAGCTTCAAAAGAGTCGAGTATCTCCCGTGTCAACTTTTCGTATGCACGAGCACCTTTTGATTTTGAATCGTAATTTATAATAGGTAATCCATGGGAAGGAGCTTCTGCTAAACGAACATTCCGAGGAATAACCGATCGAAAAATTTTGTTTGGGAAATATTGATACAGCTCTTTCATAACCTCGTCGGAAAGCCCAACGCGTTTATCAAACATGGTAATAACGGCTCCTAAAATATTTAAATCTGGTTGTAAGTTTTCTTTTACAAGCTTTATGGTATTAAGCAGCTGCCCTAATCCTTCTAATGCATAATACTCTGCTTGAACAGGAATAAGAATATCGGTTGCTCCTACCAGCCCATTTATTGTAAGTAATCCTAAGGTTGGTGGACAGTCGATTATAATAAAATCGTAGGCATCGCCTAAAGATCTTAGACTATCTCCTAGCCGGTGTTCTCTACGGTCTAAATCGACCAACTCAACGACTGCTCCAGCAAGCTGGATAGTAGCTGGCGCCATATGAAGTCGTTCCGTTTTTTTACCAATAATAACCGAATCAATCGGATGAACTCCAACAATAGCTTCGTAAATTCCTTTCTCTAATTCGCTGTGAGCAATGCCAAGCCCGCTTGTTGCATTTGCTTGAGGGTCCAAATCTACTAAGAGCACGCTTTTACCTAAATACGCTAAATAGGTAGCAAAATTCACCGCTGTAGTTGTTTTCCCAACACCGCCCTTCTGATTCACAACAGATATTATTCGTGCCATAGCGTTACATCAAAACTTTAGCTTCCATAATTAGCTAAAGCAAATTATTACAGCTTTCGTTTGCTGTTCCTTCTTCAACACAGTGTCAGAGACTGCCATTGTGTTGACCTTATAAATTCATTGTATCACACTCCTTTTTTTGATAAAAGAACTAAAAACAGCCCTTGTTTTTGACGTATACAAATAGGCCTGTCTCGTCTCAGTTTCGCAGTAGGAACAGGGGTTTACCCAGCCCCAGTTTCGCAGTAGGAACAGGGTTTACCCAGCCCCAGTTTCGCAGTAGGAACAGGGTTTACCCAGCCCCAGTTTCGCAGTAAGCGAAACTGGGGCTGGGTTTACATTTCCGCCATTTTCCATTAAAGTATGGAATGTTATGTAAGTACAAAATTGAATACATCATTCTATTTTGAAGAGGAGGAATGTACGGAAGCTACCCGCATTCGAATTCTATTCGAATGCAAAAACTGTACTTACTGCATACAAGATAGAATGCACCATTCTATCTTGAGAGGAGGAGTAAACGGAAGGTGCAGTATTCACGTTTACGTGGATACCAAACCTGGAGTTTTACTCCGACGCGGGCCGCCGTGGTGAAACTGGTAGACACGTGGGTCTCAAAAACCCATGAGGGCAACCTCGTGTCGGTTCGACTCCGACCGGCGGCATTTTGTGATCAGGACTCGGGCAAAAATAGTGAGAGTTTTTACCCCGTCCAGGCAGCCTGTGACTGGGGCGATTCTCTCTTCGCCCACCAAATATTCGTAGAGTGTCAGAGTAGCTCCCCGGCACGCTGCTACGCTCTGGCCGGGGCAAGCAGTTGGTTTATAATCGCACATTATTTGCATAAGATTTGTTGTGTGACAGAGTAGCTCAGTTGGTTAGAGCGAGGGAATCATAACCCCTAGGTCGTGAGTTCAATCCTCACCTCTGTCACTCAACAAATCTTACATAGCTGCATTGCACAAAGTTAAATGCATCATTTCACTTTGAGAGGAAGAATATACGGAAGCTGAAGCATTCGAATTCTATTCGGATGCAGAAGCTGGAGTGCTATTCTGACGAAGAGCGAGGGAATCATAACCCCTAGAGCCTGTCCTGAGAGAGCCGTGTGAGCCGAATGGATCATGAGTTCAATCCTCACCCCTGGCACAGATCTAATCTTAAAGAGTACGAGACCGATTCCTACAATCAAATAAATGTCATCCTGATTGCAGGAGAAGGATCCTCATTACAGGTCTGCAGCCTATAGGGAAGATCCTTCGGGATGCACTCAGGATGACATTTATAATAGGGTAGCTTCAAAAAATGCAGAGGTACAATGATTTGACTAAAACACCCCTCCCTGCTATTGTTGCGAATGTGTTTTAGGAAGTGATCTAACCAAATGAAATGCATCATTTCATTTGAAAAGGAGGAGCAGGCGTAAGGTGCAGTATTCACATTTATGTGGATACCGAACCTGATCAAATATTTTCTATCAGATGAAATGCATCATTTTATCTGGAAAGGAGAAATTTATGGAAGCTGACCGTATTCAAACTCTGTTTGGATACCGAAGCTGGAATAAAATTTCGACGCGACGCGGGGTAGAGAAACGGCATCTCGCCTGGCTCATAACCAGGAGACTGTGGGTTCGAATCCCACCCCCGCCACCAAAAAACCCGTCTTTTACAGACGGGCTTTTTGATACCTCAATTTCAGCGTTTTTTATTAACAGCGCCGTTGAACGATTGGGACCATCATTCGAATTTTAATTCCTTTATTGCAGTGAGATCTATTCCGTATTTTTTATACACTTTTATAGTGTTCATAGAGGTTGTTTGTGAAATTTCATATCCCAACAATTTTACTATTTTTTCTACTTCTTCTTCTGAATTTCCTTCTACTTCTAAATAGGGAGGAATAAGAGGCCAAAAATCAATTTCTACCTGAACTCCTTCAAGAACATAACTTATTCGTTTATTTTCTTGATACCCATTATTACTATACCCTAATTTTTCTAACAAAAAATTTGCTTTTTCAAAATCACTCACCTCAAGCTCAATTTCTTCTGTTCCATCAATGTTATCATTTTGAATTTCTTTAATGGTTAGTGTTGTTTCTTCCCCATCAGTTCTTAATCTGACCCATGAGTTATCTTTTTTTGGAAAAAAATCATAAACATACCTTTTTTGCTCTCTTTCTTTGATTTTTTTTGCACCTAAAGATTTTAATTTGGAAAGTATAGTATCAACATCAATATCTAAGATTTTTGCTTCAAATTCAGTATCCATAATTTATAAAAAATATTAAAATCTTTTTGTCCCGATTTTCTAGATGTATATTTTACTGCCTCTTTAATCTCTATCCCTAAGATATACCTAATTCACAGAACATATGACAGTAGTATATAAGGTAGCATATTCTATTTTTATTTGACAAACACATAATAATGCATAAAATAAACGGCTCACGTGATGAGCCGTTTATTTTTTATGATAATTATGCGAAATATACTATTTTTTCTGTGCTTGTGCTGGTGATATTACTACTGGCTTCTCATTAAATGAATTAATAAATGCATTTAATATCGAAACAACTAAGCTAAACAACAACGCCCACCAAAATCCTGCCACAGTAAACCCTGGCACAACTGCACTTGCAAGCAAAACAAGCAGCGCGTTTATTACAAATGTTAAAAGCCCGAGCGAAAGAATATTTATTGGCAATGTAAGCAGCAAAATAATTGGTCGCAAAAATGCATTTATTAAACCAATCACAATTGCTGTTACAAGCGCTGCCACCAACCCGGTTACAACGACTCCTGGCAAAAGATATGCTGCAATTAAGATAACCGCCGCACTTAAAAGAAGCTTAAGAACTCTATTCATAGAACAAAAATTACTATTTAATAATAGTAATTATACCACAAAATTGTCTTTAATAACCGATAAGGTAGACCACCCCCGTCACTTCGCCTCCGACTATGGACGGGGCAGGCCCCTGGCTCCCTTCCTTCGTAAGGAGGGGGAAAAACCTCTTTAAAAGGGAAGATCGACACGCGGCAGAAGGCGGCGGGTCGATCGGGGTGAAAGTAGTGGGTTGTGGTGGCGATCGCCGAGCGATCAAAAGAGGTCGAGGGAGTGCGCCGCGAGCAGAAGCCCGCAGACTATTACGAAACCGACCATTATCCAGGTGGGGTCCGGGAACATCGCAACCGTCTTGCTGCTCTTGGAGCTCATGTTGTCCCTTTCCGGGATCTGCCTGAGATCGATCTCCTCGACCTCTGTTAAATGCATTATACCACAACTTAATGATTTTGTCAACAACAAAAAAGCCCTAAAATAAAGGCTTTCTTCCACAAATACGCTTAATTTAGGGCTTTTATTCTTTTGCAGCCGCTAAGTATAGATCCATCAATTTTTGTGTATTTCTACCCACTTTGCCATCTCCTACTACCATATTATCTACCTTAACAACTGGCACAATATCTTTCCCCGTAGCAGTAATAAACGCCTCTGTAGCACTTTCTAACTCGCCTATTTTAACCTCTCTTTCTTCTATTTTGTAATCTTTTTGTGCCAATTCCAACACCACATCGCGGGTAATCCCATGTAATATCCCCTCTTTAGGAGTAACCAAAACATCGCCATTCCATAAAAAGAAATTAGCTCTCGAAGCTTCTGTAATACATCCATCTGGGGTATATAATATCTCGAATGCTTCTTCTTTCTTCTGCTGTGCCTGGTTCTTTACTGCTGGAGCATAATTAAGGGTTTTTATATCCACCAAATCTCTTTGATACGGAATGGTCATTAATTTTACTCCCTCTGTGTATACTTCCCCCGGAAAAGGATCGTCTTCATGAAAAAGAATATACATGTTTTCTTCTCCGTCTTTAGAAATACCATTACTCGATTCCCCGCCAGTCAAAACAATCCGAGCATGGGCATTTGGATCTTTATTTTTCTGAATTAATTCTGTTAAAGTGTTAAATAATTTTTCTTTTGTAATAGGAACTTGCAAACCCATCTTTTTTGCTGAACCAAAAAATCGATCAATATGACGATCGATAAAACAAAACTTTCCATTGCGGGCTCGAATGTAATCAAAAATACCATAGCCGCGAAGAACTCCTAAATCGTTCAATGGTAAAGATGCATTCTTAAATGGAATTATTGCCCCATTTAAATAACAGTATGTAAGCATACCTTTATTGTTTTTATATTTTAAACGTCTTGAAGAAACCGCAAAAGTGTTCGTACCCCAAAGCCGGTTCCGCCTTTTGAAATATATCCTTTTTCTTTAGAAGACCACGCTGGGCCAGCAATATCTAAATGCGCCCATGGTGTTTCTTGCACAAAATTCTTTAAAAACAACGCTCCAGTAATAGTACCTGCTCCAGTTCCTGGGGTCGAAATATTCTTTACATCCGCGATATCACTCTTCATTGCTTCGGCGTACTCCTCTTCTAATGGCAGCTGCCACATTCTTTCGCCGGCATCTTGAGAGGCTTTTTCTACCGATTTTATAAGTTGTTGGTCTGTCCCTAAAATAGCAGCTACATCGTTACCTAAAGCAACAATACACGCGCCAGTAAGGGTCGCCAAATCTACAATAGAATCTGGTTTAAATGTCTCGGCATATGATAGTGCATCTGCGAGCACCATTCTTCCCTCGGCATCGGTATTTAACACCTCTATTGTTTTCTTATTAAATGCTGTTACCACATCTCCCGGCTTAATAGCTGTTCCAGAAGGAAGGTTTTCGCATGTAGCAACTAAACCATGCACTTCTACACGAGGTAATGATTGAGCAATCTGAGAAAACACCCCTAATACAGTTGCTGCGCCTGCCATATCCATTTTCATGGTCTCCATTCCATCCGAGGGCTTTAAAGATATACCGCCACTATCAAACGTAATTCCCTTTCCAATTAAGAACACTTTTTTCTTTGTTGCTTGTCGAGGTTTATAGGTAAGATGCACAAGATAGGGCGGCTGTTCCGATCCACGCGCAACGGCCAGAATAGATCCAAACCCTTTCTTCTTTAATTCTGTTTTATCTAAAACTTTACACGTAATAAGTGGAGATGCTTTTGCAATCTCTTCGGCTTTTTCTTTAAGTACCGTTGGTGTTACTTCATCACCTGGTTCGTTTACCAAATCTCTTGCAAGCATGGCGCCATAGGCATACTGCTCACCTTTCTCTATTGATTTCTTTACTGCTTGTAATGCCTTTTTATCTTTGTGAATTAAAACAACCTCTGCTATTACTTTTTTCTCGTCTGGGTCTGGTGATTTATATTTCTTAAACTTATATTGAGATAACAGCACACCCTCCACCACATCGGGGATACTATCACCAACTTTTTTTCTTTTTGGTAAATACTCGGTTGCTAACAATGCCAAAGAGACAATATTAGAAGACTGTGCTGTTTTTGTTGCTTGCGCAGCAGCAAAGCGAAGCACTTCGTCTGTTAGTTTTACCTTTTCTCCTAACCCAACAAAAATTAATTTTCGAGCTGATTCAGACTGAGATAAAGCATGAACAAAAATTGAATTCTTTTTGCCTTTAAATCCATCTGCTTTAATCGATTTTAATACAGACTCTTTGTCTGTTTCTGCTAAAAATGTTGTTTGCTTTTCTATCTCTGCCTGGTCTTCTATTACAAATACCACAAAGGCTTCTACAGAAATATCTTTATCCCACTGTGCCGAAGCTTTAAAAATTGTTTTATCCATAGGTTTTTTGTAAATACTCGATTGCTTTATCGTCGTCATCTGCGATCATGGTGTCGGTGTTAGGGTCTATAAGTACTGGAACAAACTGTTGACCAGAAATTTTCTCTACTTCGGTTCTGTCGGCACGATTTGCTGGAACACTATGAGAAACATACTCTATTCCCATTTCCTTGAGGGTATTTCTTACTTTAATACAGTAGGGACAGTGTTCGAGTTCGTACATTTCAAGTTTTTTTTCTGGTTGTTGTGCCATAGAATTGTTGTTATAAACAAAATCTCGCGATAGTGCGAGACTTCATCTTATAGTATTAATTTCGTTTTTGCAACCATCAAAAGGTTAGTACATATTCTTTTTATTTAGGAACACTTTACGCAAAAACTTCCTTTTTCTAAATAATTTTTTATCGACACTTAATGCTTTAGATCCACTCGACAACAAGATTACCATTTGAATAATAATCAGCAGTAAATTTAACGACCACGTAGAAGGACTCGACCACGATGCCAAGAAGAAAAATGTTGAGTTAAGAAAAACGCCCCCTAGTGCAGCAAGATTTACAAACAAGCCTATAATCAACAAAGCTCCTATTACTATCTCTCCCCACTGAACTATTTGTGCCCAGGTGGCAGCATTCGGAGTAATATATGTTTCGAATAATGTTAAAAACCAACCAGGGACATCTCCAGATAAAAGATACGCAATGGTTCCTTCTATCTTTTCTGTAAACTCGCCGTCCATCACTTTCTGAACCCCACTTTTTATCCAAAGCGCACCAATAGTAATACGAATAATTGAAAGCCAAAAAGAACTCCATTTATCTGGGCCATTACCAACTGAAATTGTCATATGTGATTTTTATATTGCTACGACTTCTTTTATTTCTGGGACATGTTTTTTTATTTCTTTTTCTAATCCCATTTTTAATGTAACACTCGAAAGTGGACATCCCTCACAAGCCCCCATTAAGGTAACCAACACTACGCCGTTTTCATAACTAACAAAAGAAACATCTCCGCCATCTTGTTGGATAAACGGGCGCACGATTGCTATCGCTTTTTCGATCTTTTCAACAGTTTCTTTTGTGGCTTTCATATATTATTTTACACGAAGTGCATTAAAAACTCCATCACGAACAAGTAATGCGCACTTTAAACGCACTGGCGTAATCTCTATCCCGAGCATATCTACTATATCTTCTTGTGTAAGTTTTAAAACCTCTTCAGCAGACTTACCTTTTGTCCATTCGGTAACTAATGATGCGGCTGCAATGCTAATAGCACACCCATGACCATCGAAACCAATTCCTTTAATTAAATCGTGAGTGTTAATCCAAACATCGATTTCATCTCCACACAAAGGATTCGATACATGAGCATGATGAGTACATTCAGAAATCTCCCCTCTATTTTGAGGATGTTTATAATGCTCTAAAATATGCTCTCGGTACATCGACATATTATATAAACTTTTTTACGGCTCTTTCTAGAGATTGTAAAAACTTGGCAATATCTTCTTCTGTGTTATACACCCACACACTCGCTCGTGCAGTAGCAGAGATATTAAGATACGTATGTAACGGCATGGCACAATGATGGCCAGCTCGGACTGCTATCGTGTCTTCGTCTAGCACTTGAGCTATATCATGCGGATGAACACCTTTTACTGTAAAAGACACACAACTCGAGCGTTTTTCACTTTCTTCCGGGCCAAAAATAAACACTTCATTACTATCGTCTGAACTTCGAATAGAAGAGTTTTCTTCCCTCCCTCTTGCTTCAAGAGGGAGTTGGAGGGAGTTATTACGTAAACCATCAACAAGCAACTTTAATAATTTTTCTTCGTGATTTTTTATATTATCAAGCCCTATATCTTTAACAAACCGAACAGCAGCGGCTAATCCTATTGCTCCTGCAATATGAGGAGTTCCAGCTTCTAACTTCCAAGGCATGGTGTTCCATGTTGATTCATTTTTTGTTACTTCTCGAATCATACTGCCGCCTGTTATAAACGGCTCAACAGCATGAGCCGTTTCTTTTTTTATATACAACACCCCTATTCCTGTTGGTCCACCAAGTTTATGGCCAGAAAACACCAAAAAATCGCAGTCTAATTCTTTTACATCTATTGGTATATGAGGTGCACTCTGAGCAGCATCTATTAACACCGGCACATTCTGTTTTTTAGCTTGAGAAATAATCTCTTTAATTGGGTTAATAGTCCCCAGCACGTTTGATACATGAGCAAGGGCTAAAAAATCTATTTTTTTAGGGAGACCACCCCCTACCCCCTCCTTCGAAAGGAGGGGAGAAAGCTCGCCATTATCATCAACGTCTAAATACACCAACTCCCCATTTTTCTCTTTTACTAATTGCTGCCAAGGAACAATATTACTATGATGCTCTGCAATAGAAAGCCCGATAGTGCACGCTTCTTTTAGATTCCTTCTCGCCCATACATGCGCTACCAGATTAATCCCCTCTGTTGCGTTTTTTACAAATACAATTTCTTCTGGGTCTGCGTTCAAAAATTTCGCAATCTCAGCGCGAGCATCTTCGTACTCCTGAGTTGCTTTCTCACTTAAACTATAAATCCCTCTATGGATGTTGGCAGAATATTTCGTATAATAATCGCTTATAGCATCTAAAACACACTGCGGTTTTAATGCAGTTGCAGCACTATCTAAATACACCAGCTGGGGATGGTGTTTAAATATCGGAAATTGTTTTTTGATATTATTGCCTAGCATATATGTATTGTCATTTCGACTGAAGCGAATCCCCCCGCTTAGAATAAGAGGGGGCTAGGGGGAGATATTTTCATTTCTTTTCTTACATTCAAAATATATCTTCTCACAGACTCCTTCGATACCTTTAAAAATTTCTTTACTATTAAACCTTATAACTACAATTCCTTTCTGGTGTAAAAACAACGCTCTTTCTTTGTCTTTTGAGATATTTTGAGGATCTTCATGAGTAATGCCGTCAACCTCTACTGCCAATCTCAGCTGAGGACAATAAAAATCTATAATGTATTCACCTACTCCATACTGTCGCCAAAACTTGTATCCCAATTGCTTGCGTCTTAATTTCTGCCAAAGAATTTGTTCTCCTTTAGGCATTTCTTTTCTAAGCTTTCTTCTGAGTTGTTTTTTAAGAGAATCATTATACATAATATAATCTAATATCCCTCCCCAACCCTCCCTTATATAAGGGAGGGGGAATAAAGCTCCTCACCAAAGGACGGAGGCTCGAGATGACATTTTTTAAACAAATCATATAAGGGAGGGGGTTAGGTCATACGATTTCATTCTACTATGAATCTCTCCTAAAAACCCTTTTGCAATAAGCTCTTCTGCTGTTTTTACATCAATCCCACGAGATTGTAAATAAAACAACTGATCTTCGTTAATCCTTCCGGTTGTCGCAGCATGACTTGCTTTTACGTTATTAGCGTTTATCTCTAACTCTGGTTTTGCACGCGAAGTGGCGTGCTCGGAAACCAGCAACACCCTATTTTCTAAAAATGCATTTGATTGTTGGGCTGTTTTGTCTATTTTAATCATTCCAAAAAATTCTTGTAAACTCTTGTCTTTCCCCACCCCTTTAAACAATGTTTTAGATTTTGAGCGTTCACCTTTGTGATGCTGCACCAAATTAAATCGATACTTTTCTTCTCCATGACTCAACACAGCGCCATATACTTCGGCTTGGGCGTCTTCTTCTATCTCTACAACAAGCTCTCGCTCTTTCTCGGCTTCTTCTACCATAACTGTTTGAGGGATATAAAAATATGAAACAAACGCATTTGGTTTTACTTTTATTATTGCTTTTCCAGATTTTTCTGCAGTATCAAAAATAGTGACTGTTTCACCAGCCTCTACAATGATATTACTTAATTTGTTATTCCATTCAATTTGTTTCATACATTCTGCAACACACCCCAGCCTTAGGCCACCCCTCTCCCCACACTTCGCCAAGAAGGCTACGGACGGGGCACAGCTAGAGGGGACCTAAGCATCAACCAACACTTCCCTCCATTTCTAATTCTATCAACCTGTTCATTTCTACCGCGTATTCTAATGGCAATTCTTTTACAATCGGCTCGATAAATCCATTTACAATCATTAAGCTTGCTTCTTGCTCGGTTAGCCCCCTGCTTTGCAAATAAAATAACTGATCCGCTCCAATTTTCGAAACACTTGCTTCGTGACCAATACTTACATCGCTATTATCTATCTGCATGTCTGGATACGTATCAGAAATAGATTGTTCATCTAGAATTAAAGCATCGCACACAACATTTGAAGTAACATGATGCGCGTTAGGATGAACCTTTAACAATCCTCTATAACTTGTTCTTCCGCCACCATAACTTATAGATTTAGAAACCACATGCGAAGTAGTATACGGAGCAACATGCACTACTTTTCCACCTGTATCTTGGTGCTGGTCTTTTCCTGCCATAGCTAAAGAGAGAATATCTGCACGCGCGCCCTTGCCAACTAAATACACAGCTGGATATTTCATAGTGGCTTTGCTTCCCAAATTTCCGTCTACCCATTCCACAGTAGCGTCTTCGTGTGCAAATGCTCGTTTGGTAACGAGGTTATATACATTCTTAGACCAATTCTGAACAGTAGTATACCGAACACGAGCTCCTTTGAGTGCAATAATTTCCACTACCGCGCTATGCAAAGAAGAGGATTGATAATTAGGGGCAGTACAACCTTCTACATAATGAACAAAGCTTCCTTCGTCTGCAATAATAAGTGTTCGCTCGAATTGCCCTAAATTTCTGGCATTCATTCTAAAATATGCCTGCAATGGTTTTTCTACATGTACACCAGGCGGCACGTACACAAAACTCCCGCCACTCCAAGTAGCGCTATTTAAAGCTGCAAATTTATTATCACTCGCAGGAATAATACTGCCTAAATATTTCTTTACTAATTCTGGATGCGTTTTTATTGCTGTTTCTACATCACTAAAAATAACCCCCTTGGCTTCTAAATCTTTTTGTATACTGTGATACACCACCTCAGAGTCGTACTGAGCACCCACGCCTGCTAAAAAATCTTGCTCCATTTGTGGAACACCTAATTTATCAAAAGTTGTTTTAATGTATAGAGGAATATCGTCCCAGCTTTGTTCTTGTTTTTCGGATGGCTTAAGATAGTAATAGATATTTTTAAAATCTAATCCAGAGAGATCTGCTCCCCAATCTGGCATGCTCTTTTTTTGAAACCATTCAAATCCATTTAATCTAAAATCGCGAACCCATTTGGGCTCGTTTTTATGATGAGAAATTTCTTCTACAATTTTACGGCTTAATCCTTTTGGCGTTTTTATAATATGCGCCTCTTTATCCTTAAACCCGTATTTGTAGTCTTTTGCAGGTGCAAATGTTTGGTTCATATTTTTTCATACCCCACCTCTTCTAGTGTATGAGCTAATTCTTTTCCGCCTGTCTTTACAATCGTGCCGTTTTTCATAATATGAACAAAATTTGGCTCTAAGTATTTTAAAATACGACTGTAATGAGTTATAGCAAGAACTCCTTTTTCTTTTTTCATCCATTCTTTAATATTCTTGGCAACAATTTGTAATGAATCTATGTCTAAACCAGAATCGGTTTCGTCGAGCATAACAAACGAAGGGTCTAACACTGAAAGCTGAAGCATTTCTGCTTTCTTTTTTTCGCCACCAGAAAAACCTTCATTTACTCCTCGTTCTTTAAATTGCGTTGGAAGGCTTAATTCTGACATAGATTTTTCTATATCTTTATTAAATTCCACAATGGCAGGGGTGGTTTCTTTTACATGCTGGTGGGCAGATCGTAAAAAGCTTGTCATGCTTACCCCTGGAATTTCTACAGGATACTGAAATGCCAAAAATATTCCCTTTTGGGCTCTTTCATCTGGAGAAAAATCTAATATATCTTCGCCTTGAAATAAAATCTTACCACTAACAACTGTATATGCGGGGTTTCCAGCAATAACATTTGCCAGAGTAGAT
>JABIPD010000066.1 GCA_018698735.1 Candidatus Jacksonbacteria bacterium
GGTATACTTTTATGGCAGATAAAGATCAAAAAAAACAACCGAAAAAAGAATCGTCAGAAAATGATAAAGCTTCAGTTGAACAGAAAGAAAAATTGGGAGGAAAAGATCAAGCCTCAGTTGCTCGTCAGTTTCAACAGCGCCGTCGCCAGCAACAAAAAGAATTCGAACAAAAAGATATTAAGCAAAGAACTGTAGGCTTAAAGCAACAGCAAGAAGAATCTCTGCAAACATCAGAGCAACCACCAGAAGAATCAGAAGAGCAGCCACAAGAAAACAACTGGAGTGAAGGGTTACAAGAAATGCGGCACAGAGCCCGCCAAGCAGCCCAACGGCGCGCAAAAAAAGTTGCGCAGAAGGCTGCCAAGAAAGCTGGTGTAAAAAAAATAAAAAAACAAGCAGTTAAAGCTGCTGTGAAATGGTTGTTGGCAGCGATTGGTCCGGAGTTGCTTGTTGCAATAGGGATTATATTATTACTAGGGATTATTATTATAGGGTTCTTTGCTCTTCGTGAGTATTGCGAATCGAATATTGTAAGACAGACAGTTTGTTTTGTTGCAGGTTTCTAGAGAGTAAACAGTAAGAATATGAAAATATTTTTCAGTAACATAGTATTTTTAAGCATTTTACTTGTGATTTTTGGCAGCCTGGTTTCTTTTCCTATTGTTTTTGCTGGCGACGAGAATGATGTTTCTAAAATACAATTGCAATATGAATATCCTGGGTTATCGACTACTGGAAAAAAAATATGCGCTGGTTCAAGAGGTTTAGCAAAAGAAATTGAATGTAAAACGAATCAAGATTGTATAGATGCTAAATATGAATTATGTGTAGGTAAACTTTATTTGGAAACGGATAACAATAAAGACCCTGGTGCAGCATTGTCCGTGTTTCTGAATAATTTTTATAAATTAGCTATTGTGATAGCCGCAATGGCAGCGGTTTTAATGCTGGTTGTGGGCGGGTATAAATGGATTTTTGCTGGCGGTAATAGTTCAGTAGTTGATAGCGCAAAAAAAACGATTAAAGGCGCTATTTTAGGCTTGGTTATTGCTCTTCTTTCTTATTCTATTTTGCAAATAGTAAACCCAAATACATTAGATGTTTCTATTTCAAAGCACTTAAGCAGTGTTGATAGAATAGATCAATTTGTTGGAGGCGCAAATACTAGTTATATAGCACGCTGTCTCCCAGAGTTTAACGTACAAGCAACGGGAACAGGCGAATTATCAACTAACGGATCTTTGGGAGTTTGTGGCTCTACATATATTATTGAAAATCTTGACGATCTTAACAACGCTGAGATTGCAGATGACAGGCCAGCTAAGTATGATTCTAATGATTATCCAAAGAATTTAGACGGAAAGCCGTTATGTTATGGATTAACCTGTTACGAAGGGCTTGGTCCTGGCGATTTTCGTCGAGGGGGATCCTTCTCACCTTCAACAGATAATTGTGTTCCAAGAACAGATAACAACGTTGGTTTTGTGTGTGACTCGAACAGAGTAGGCCGAAGAAATGATTCTGTAACTGCACAAGTTGCAATTGAAATGTGTGGGGCTGAAAGTGCAGTAGGTCCTACTTCCTGTACAAATCATTCTATAGAAAGTGTTATTCCTGCTACCAGTCATGAGTATTTTTGTCGATGGGAAGATACTTACAATGCTGGCCAAGGTTTGTGTTATGCCCGCAAGATAGCAGAATGTACGAACAATGCTCTTCAGTTGAAATGTGACGGGAATGATATTCAAGATAAAAGAAGCGTCTTTACTGAATTAGGTCCAATTCCTCAGTATACTTTTATGGGATTTGATCACGCAAGAAATGAATGTTCACGTGCCCAGCGGGTAGATGGGGATCCGAAATCTTGTTACACAACAAATACGGCTCCAGAGAATTTTCCATATGCTGCAGAGGATGCTGTTTGTTGTGCTAAAACAGAAGGAGCTTCCATAGCTGACGTAGCTTCTATTAAAGAAGAAATTATCGATTGCCGTAGCCCATTTGATTCATGTAATTCAAACGAAGTTCAAGTTGCTTGCTCTATTTTTGATGATGAAATTGGTACCCCGTATGAAGATGTGCATTGGGGCGGTGCTGTTAATCAGAATACGTGCGCTGCTTCTAATGGGGCTTCTGGTAAATGTTGCTGGCACGTTCAACTTGATTTTAATGGCAGTAAAGCAGGAGCTTGGTTTGATTGGACGGCTCAATAATAAGTTTAATTTATGGACATATCAGCATTCTATCAAAAGTTTAAAATGCCGCTTATTATTACTGGCGGAGTAGTTTTAGTTGGATTATTGGTGTGGCTTTTGTGGCTGATATTTTTTAAACCAGCAACTCTGTTGGTATCACAACCACCGTTAACTCCAGATGCTGATTTGTCTGGTGGGCTTAAACCCTCTGAAACCGGTTCCCCAACAACTATTATTCTAGACCAAAATGGCCAACCAATCGGACTTACTCCAGACACAGGCCTTCCAGTGCTAGATGATCTTCCACAAATTGACTCCCAAGGATCGATATTTAACGTAAGTGATGTCGCACTTGGGGGGCTTACAAAAATTACACCAATAATTCCTCAAAATTCATACCAACCGCCGGCAATTGTTGGAAACAGTGTTCGGTATTACGATGCTACTCAACAACGATTTATAGAGCAACAGAGTGATGGAAGTACTCAAAGATTATCTGAAGATAGATTCCCGAGTGCAGAAAAAGTTGTATGGTCGAAAAATGGAGACAAGGCAGTATTAGAATTTCCAGATGGATTTAACATTATTTACGATTTTAAAACAAAACAGCAAGTAACATTACCAAAAGAAGCAGAAGGTTTTTCGTTTTCTCCAAATAGCCAACAACTTGCCTATAAAATGCAGACAAATGATTTTTGGCAGAATTGGCTTCGAATTTCAAGCACCGACGGAGAACGAGTGGTCCAGACAGAACATTTAGGTGATAATGGTAAACTCGTACAAGTGGATTGGTCTCCTAGTAACCAGGTAGTTGCTATGTACACAAAGGGTGAGACATTAGATACTCAAAAAATATATCCTCTTGGTCAGCATCAGGAAAACCTGCCATCTCTTCGAGTTGCTGGAAGGGGATTTGAAAGCGAATGGGATAATACAGGCGATAGATTGCTGTATAGTGTCCGAAATGAAAGTACAGATCATAATCCAAGACTTTGGATCACCGAAGCTCGTTCCGACACTATGGGAGAAAACAATATCCCTTTAAATATTCAGACATGGGCACATAAGTGCACCTTTACACCAAATGACGAAAGAGTTATTTGTGCTGTTCCAAAAGAGCTTCCTTTGGGAGCAGGATTATTCCCAGAGCTTGCTGCTGATGTTGAGGAAGATTTTTATTCTATAGATATCTTTACCGGCCAAAGTACTTTCCTTGCTACTCCAGCTGCTATTCCTCCTGGATTTAAAGCAACAGATCTTACTCTTTCTGAGGATGGGGCGTTGTTGGTGTTTAGAGATGAAAGTAGAGGTGGAATTTACGAAATGAGGTTGAGGTAGAAATTCCAAGAAGCAAAACACAAGATACAGATAAATTTCAAGCACCAAATTACCAAATACAAAAACCATCCCGCCTCTCGAGGCTCGAGCCACCCCTTCCTTCGTTAATCACTCAGGACAGGCCCTATGCAAGGAGGGGGCAATGCAATATTTTATTTTACGAATAAAAGAGATCTATCCCCTCCTTTTGCATGAAGGAGGGGAGGAATGGGTGTTTTGTAGTATTATTTCTGATATGGAACAAAAAAAGATTCCTATTATCGGTACCGTCATTTTCATCATTATTGCCATAGGTGTATTGATTCTTTTTTATTTTGTTGTTTATGGAGAAGACAGACCTCCTATTCGGCTCAATAGACCATCGGCATCTATTCGTGATACCTTGGCAATTCATACTATTTCAGAACCACAGATAGATAAGACATCGATAAGAAAAGGGCAAGAAAATGCAATAATGAAGATTGTTCAGTACAGTGATTTTCTTTGTCCTGTGTGTTCAGAGGCAGCTCTTTTGATAGATGAATTTTTAGCAGCACATCCAAGCGATGTTCAGTATATTTGGAAAGATTTTCCTATAGAAGAAATTCATGAAGGAAGTTCAGTCGTGCATAACGCAGCAAGGTGTGCTTCGGAGTATGGCCGGTTTTGGGATTTTCATGATGCGTTGTTTGGCGGTAGTTACGCAAGAGATCGGCAAGGAACAC
>JABIPD010000100.1 GCA_018698735.1 Candidatus Jacksonbacteria bacterium
AACATAATTATGCGGTTAAAACACAATATTAAATTAAAGAGTAAACCCGCTAAACGCAATAATTGTGTTTAGCAAGACGTTGTATGCCATTGGAAAAAAGAAAAAACCACCGCACGTTCAAGAACATTTCCTGCTCCGTTCCTCCGCAGCAAAAGAGCTTTCACTTCCCCACCGCCACCCTATCAAGTATTTCAAACATTTTATATCTCGAAATACGATATATTAAATCTAAATTCTTAAATTGGTGCTTTCTAATTCTGAAATAAAATGAACAGAATAAAAGAGGTACTTGAAGAAAAAGGAATCAAACAGACTTGGTTAGCTGAAAAGCTAGGTAAAAGCTACAATATGGTAAATGGCTATGTACAAAATAGACAACAACCTAGACTAGAGGTATTGTATCAGATTGCAGAAATATTGGACGTTGACATTTCCGAACTTCTAGTTTCCAGAACGAACAAGAAATAAAAGTATGGCTAAGAAAAAACAAAAAACTACAGATACACAAAACCTAGAATCAATCCTGTTTAACTGCAGGGAGTATTTACGAAGTAATGCATCTCTAAACGACAAACGAGACTTACTACTAACGCTTGTTTTTATGCGCTTCATTGGAGAAAAGTTTGAGAATACACAAAACGAAATGAGGCAGGAATGTATCGACAATGGTATTACAGACGAAGCGGTAATAAATTCTTTCCTAGACAGCCCAAGCCGATATAAAGGGATTGCATATGTGCCTAAAGAAGCTCGTTGGGCTACAATTATGGAAAAGCCTGGAGCAAAATTGAATGCCGCACTGGATGATGCTATACAGGAGCTTGAAAATAGTGGTGATGAGTTAAAAGGCTGTATTCGCATAGGTTTGTTTACCTCAATTAATCTCGATGCTAATGTGATTAAAAAGATTGTGGACGAAGTAAATAAAATCTCTCACAAGACTTTTGGTGAGGAGAAAGATTTAATTGGTCGAGTGTATGAATATTTCCTAAAATCGTTTGCTGTAAATGCAACCAAAGAAGAGGGCGAGTTCTATACGCCACATGATATTGTTGAGCTCATAGCTGCTTTTATTGAGCCATATGATGGCACGCTTTACGATCCTTGTTGTGGTTCAGGAGGTATGTTTATTCAGTGCGCTAAGTATGTTGAAGCAAAGCAAGGAGACATTGAAAAGGTGAATGTTTATGGACAGGAAAGAGATCCAGCTACTTATCGACTTGCAAAAATGAATCTTGCTATGCGTGGTATCTCACATCATCTTGGCGAACAAAATGCTGACACATTTTCAAATGACTTACATAAAGGTCTGACATTCGATTTCATTATGGCTAATCCGCCATTTAATCTAAAGAAATGGTATGATATCTCATTGAGTAAAGATAGTCGCTGGGCAGACTACTCAGTGCCTCCAGAGGGCAATGCCAACTATGCTTGGATATTGCATATGCTCTCGAAGTTAAACGCGGGCAAAGGTGTAGCAGGTTTCCTACTTGCCAATGGTGCTTTGGGTGATGATGATGCTATCGATATACGCCAAAAACTAATTGAGAATGATAAAGTAGAGGCTGTTGTGGTACTTCCTCGTGAATTGTTCTATACCACCGATATATCGGTTACGCTTTGGATTTTAAACGAAAATAAAAAAGGCGGAACGTGGCACGACCGTAAACAGCGTAATAGAGAAAAAGAGATTCTGTTTATGGATTTACGCCAGTGGACGGAAAACCCAGTAAAAAAAGAGCAGAAAAAGAAAATTGAGTTGAAAGCCGACCAGATAAAACGAGCTACCGAAATATACTTTAAGTGGCAAAGCGAAGGAACCAATGGGACGAACTATGCCAAACCTGAACAATACCGATCGGTTGGTTTAACAGAATTAAAGGAAAAAAACTACTCTCTTGTTCCTAGCCGATATATTGAATTTGTTGACCGTGATTCTAATATCAATTATCACGAAGTACTCACCGAAACAGCAACAACAGTTTCGGACTTATTGAACCGACAGGAAAGAAATGATAAAACCCTTCGTGATGCACTAAAACAGCTGGGGTATGAATGTGAATAAAGTGCAGACTGAAATGGTTAGACTTGGGGACTATATTGAGGTTTACGATTTAAAGAATATAAAGGCTATTGAGCTCCCTATTTTAGGCATAAATAAAGACAAAACGTTTATGCCAACTGTTGCAAATACAAATGGGCTAGATAAATCCAAATATAAAATTGTTGAAAAAGATGTATTCGTATTTAGTGGAATGCAAACAGGTCGTGACGTTTGTATTCGTTTAGCTCTATATACAGAAAATGACTCCATATTGATTTCTCCAGCGTATACCACTTTTACAGTTAAAGATAAGTCAGACATATTACCTCAGTATTTATTCATTCAGTTTAATCGTTTTCAAATGGATAGATATGGTTGGTTTCTAAGTGATGGTAGTGTTCGCTCTAATCTTGATTGGGATGTGTTTTGTGATATCATGATTCCGCTTCCCGACATTGATATTCAGCAAGAATTAGTAGATACATATAGTGGACTAAAAGCACTAGCAGAGCAGAACGAAACCTTAATAAAACCACTCACCGAAGCTTGTCAAGCATATATTGTCGATTGCAAAACTAAATACCCTGAAGTTGAACTTGGTGAGTATATAGAGGAGTTAGACGAAAGAAATATGAATAATGCTTATACACTTGAAGATGTTAAAGGTATAAGTACTGAAAAAAAGTTCATTGCTACAAAGGCTAATCTAAACGGAGTTTCATTGACCAAATACAAAGTAGTTCACAATTATGAATTTGCTTATGTAGCTGATACTTCTCGAAGGGGCGACAAAATTGCTTTGGCTTTAAATTCAACAAGTAAATCATTGCTGATTTCTTCTATTTATACAACATTTCGTTCGATTGATTCGGAGGAGTTATTATCCGAGTACATATACTTATTGTTGAGAAGAAAGGAATTTGACAGATACTCTCGTTTCAATTCTTGGGGAAGTGCTAGAGAGACTTTTGATTGGAGAGACTTATGCAGAGTGCGTATCCCTTTGCCTCCGCCAGAAGTACAGCAAGCCATTGTAAACATATACAACTGTGCCGAAGAGGCTAAGAAAATAGCAAACGAGGCTCGTGAAAAAATGAAAACTCTCTGCCCAGCATTAGTGCAAAAAGCAATTAATGGATAACCCTATGCCAGAAAATAATTAGTATGAAAAAAGGAAAGTTCTACGAAAGCGACTACGAAGAAGCTCTAATTAATTTATTGGAGCAACAAGGTTGGACATACACTTATGGTGGCAATATTGCTCGCAATAATCGAGAAGTATTAGTAAGCGATGATTTAAGCACTTATCTCAAAAAGCGATACAAAGAATTAACAGATTCGGACATTGAAGAAATTACAAACCACTTGCGTTTTACGAGTGGGCAAACCCATTTTGAGTTGCTTCGAAACACATTTCACCTTATCCGTGATGGTTATCGCTACACTCGCAATAGCGATGGCAAAATATTCGATATTGAATATGTAGATTTTGAATTCGGTAACACAAATAATATTTATAGTTGTGTCAATCAGTTTGAAGTAGGCTATGGCTTAAAAGCCAATATTCGTATTCCCGATGTATTACTTTTTATCAATGGTATTCCTCTTTGCATCTTTGAGTTGAAAAACCCAACTGATGCCAATGCAACTATTGCCAGT
>JABIPD010000020.1 GCA_018698735.1 Candidatus Jacksonbacteria bacterium
AAACTCAGGCGATAAAGAAGCAGAAAAAGAGTTGGTTGTGCTTCGACAAATAGTAGAGGTATTAAACGAAGGCAAGCCTATTTCTCAATTAAAATTCACCGAAGAAGAAATGACAATAGCTCGCCCGTACAACTTTTTAACTATAAAACCTATTATAGAGGTTTACAATTTAGACGAAGAACAGCTTGCCGATTGGAAAGACGAACCAGGAAAATTAGGACTGTGCGTAAAACTAGAAGCCGAACTTTCCGAACTAGAAGAATCAGAAGCAAAAGCCTACTTAAAAGATTTAGGGCTCTCAGATACAGGGTTAAACAAATTTATTCACGAAACCTATTCGCTGCTTCATTTAATTACCTATTTTACGAGTGGTCCAAAAGAAACTCGTGCTTGGACTATTGCTAAAGGAACCAACGCCCCTCAAGCAGCTGGCGTTATTCATACCGATTTTGAAGAAAACTTTATTCGTGCAGAAGTTATCCATTACAACGATTTTATTGAATGTAATGGAGAGACAGGCGCACGAGACAGCGGCAAACAACAAATAGAAGGCAAGGATTATATTATAGAAGACGGAGATGTATTACACATCCGGCATGGTGCTTAAAAGACAACAGGTTCGTCAGCGATGACGAACCCGGGTTATACTAGATGGTTGTTGATGAGAACCAGAGACGTTTACACGACTACACCTCAGCTTGCTCGCGAAGAACAGCTTTTGCCGTGAACGATGTCACAGCTGCGGGAACGTATATGAGGTACCGAGCACGGTACTCCTGGGCTGTGAGCGTATGCGAAACGAGACGCTCTCCGCTAGCAGAGTAACACACCAGCTCGATGTGGGCGCTGGCTATGATCTGCAGGAGAAGCTCATTGCCGAGCGGTTGAGCCTCTGCAACAACGATCATGATCAACCGATCACCACGCCCCTCCCGCTCCGAGCCCTTTATGTGCCCAACCGTAAAGTGATTGTTCGATCTGTTGGTCACATACGTGTCGCCATCATTCATGCGCTCTTCGCCAGAGACGAGAGACAACAGAGACTCAACTCCCTCTTCGTAACCAACGACACTTGCTTCTGCCACGAATCTTTCTCCTTCGAGTGACACCTTAAGGATCAAACAGTAAAAACAAAATAACACACTTTCAACATAAAAGCAACACCTCACTACTGAAAAACACCTCAAAATACTCATTTTTAGCGAAAATAAACGGCTCACGTAATGAGCCGTTTATTTTATATCCCTTTTTGAGATCTTTTTTCGTCATTCTACAAAAAGAGACTTTTTTGTACTTTGTAGAGACGGGGTTAACCCCGTCTCTACCGCTACACAAAACTAAATGTACCGTTTTCTGTAAATCTCTAGCACGGTTAAGAAAAGGGCTGCTATTATTGGGCCAAGAATAATCCCGGTAAACCCGAATATCGCTATCCCCCCTAATGTTGAAAGTAAAATAAGTAACGGATGAATTTTTGTTCTAGAACCAACTAACACAGGCCGTAAAAAATTATCAGCTAAGCCGATTACAAACAATCCATACAGCGCCAAGAAAATGGCTGCGACCCAACTGCCTTGTATCATTAAAACTATCACCACTGGCACCCACACAATAAACGCGCCTATCACCGGTACAATAGAAAGCAGCATAATAACCAACCCCCAGAAAATAGGGGCTGTTATTCCTAATACCCAAAACGCTAACGCTCCTAGAATTCCCTGAACCGCCCCTATCGCAAGCGTACCCAATAACGTAGCCTTTGCGGTCGTAATAAATTTTTTTATAAATAATCTTTCGTCTCCGTCGTCTAGGGGTGAATATTCTATAAGCTTTTGAACCCAACGCGGCCCGTCTTTATATAAATAAAACAACGAATACAGCATAATAAATATCATCCCAACTACCCCGACTGCATTTTTGGTAAGATTTTGTAATTGAGTAAACACAAAGTTTGTTACCGTCTGAACTGCCTGAACTGCTGAAGATTTCCAATCAATCACCGCCAACTGCTCTCGAACAACTTGCGGCAACAAATACTCTAGCTTGCTAAAGTTTTCGGTAACATAGCCTACCCACTGTCCAACATAAGATTGCGCAGTGGAATACAATACAAACGAATCACGAATGAGTAGCACTCCAATAATGGTTAACGGAATCAGCACAAACACAAACAACAATAATATAGAGAGAAACGCCGCCAGCCTTTCTCTTCCGTTTAACTTCTTTACTATCCATTGGTAAAGCGGATACGAAAACGCGGCAATAAGGATTGCATAAAACAATGGCGCCGCAAAAAACCGGATTACGTACACAAATAAAACAACGATTGCAATAAACACAAGAAAGAACGAAATATTTTTGATATGTATTTTAGTCATAAAGCAGTATTCATATTGTTTATTATTTGGAATTTAGTGCTTAGGATTTATTATCAGTGTACTCTGTTATGCATTCTTTTGAAACACCATAATAATTCTTTTAATATGCTGGCCTTCGCGGGCATACACCAATGAGCCTGTATCTGTCCGTTTAAATCCAGCAGATTCTATCTCACTAAAAAACCCTGGCCACTCAAATTTTTGCTCATTTAATAGCGGAACAACAATTACAAGCCGTGCTTCTTTTGTACATACTTTAGAAAATTGCTGAACACTTACCGCATAAAGCTTGTCTAAATCGTTATAAATATTTCGTATAAAATCTGTAGACTCTTTGCCTCGCAGTGGTGGCCCAAGAAAAGGCTCGGTAACAATCCCTTGTATATTTTTTTCTACGCAATCATCTAAATTCTTTACATCGCATTTTTTTACTTGTACTGTTTTTGTTTCTACATTCACATCCTCTTTTAGCCATTCCAAGTTGGCATGTGTATCTTTTATAGCTTTATCCGAAATATCTGTGCCAATACAATTTGTGTAGCCAACCAAAAGAGATTCCTGCAAAATAGTTCCAGACCCACAAAATGGATCTAATACAACAGCCTCTTTTGGAAGCTGTAAAAAATTCACCATCATTAATGCGAGCTTTGGTGGCAGCATCCCAGAAAACGAATCACGAGCCGGTCTACCATAATCTCGTTCGCCAAATTTTTCAAATGGCTGCACTGCCTCGGTAATCCCAATAGTAACACCATCTTTTAATACACACATCACCACTTCCCCGCCTTTGGTAAGTAATTTATTTGTTTCTACTACCACAGACGATAATACATCTTCTTTAGAGGTTACATATCTGGCAGACAACCCAGCTTCTTTTAATGCCTTTTTTATACTCATTCCTATGTTCTTTTCTTTTTTCTGAACAGACTTTATCTCTCCGCCAGCAGCGTAGGTACTTAATCCAAAAAAAACCTTGCCTTCTTGCGGTAGTTCTTCTAATGCAACAGATGGAATATCTTCGATAGTACTAACAGATTCTAAAATTCGGCCAATTTTAATAATCCCCCCAAACAAATTAATAGCCTCTGTTGGTTTAAAATCTTTCGAAGTATCTCCAAAAGAAATCGATTCCGAAATATGTTGGAAAGTAAATCCCCAACCTTCTCTATTGTTTACTGCATCGAGCTCTGCGCGGGAGAGTTCGGTGTTATTTCCAAGGACAAAAAAATACGTCATATAAGATAACCATACCTCAAAAAACTGGGATATTCAACAAAAAGGCCCAACTCTTGCCAAAAAAAAGGCTCTGTGGTAATGTGCATCCACGTATTCACAATCCATACGCATACAGGTAGAGGCCTTATGCGTCCAAACAGCTCATACTGTTTGGTAGTATCATATTATATGTCAGAAAAATTCTTGTACGAATTACTTTATCTTGTTCCTGGATCTTT
>JABIPD010000111.1 GCA_018698735.1 Candidatus Jacksonbacteria bacterium
CTTAGACTCTCCAAAAGTTCATAGTCATCTGGGTTATAATTTGAAAACTTAAAAAATTCTTCCTTCGTGAGTTCAGAAGCATATTTTTTTGATTCAAATACTCCCGTTTTAAGTAATTTCCGTATTTTCAAACTCTTCTCTGTTCGAATATTGATAACATTTATAATATGCTGTCTTTGTGTTGCATATGATTGCTTCTGATCTTCTGAAACATCTATCTCGTAAGGAAATTCCTGTTCTCCCACTATTTTTTTAATTTGTTCATCGTAAATTTGAATCTTACTTCTTAGGGTGTCCAAAATGTTCCACGCTTGACTTTTTTCGTCATCAAGATTTCTTGGGGTAACTTCTTTTTGATTTTTTATTAAAAACGATTGAAGATTAAAATAAGAAATTTTTTCATTTAAAATAATGTCAGCAGAAACAGAACCTAATTGTAACGCTTTTAGCAAATGAGTCTTGCCAGCACCATTTACGCCTAAAAAAACAGAAAAGTCTTCAATGTTTATTTTATTAAAACTATCAATAGACTTATATCTTTGGACGAATTTAATTTCCATAATTTACTTTTATTTCCATGTCATAACTTATACTACTCTCCATTCTCCCTACATGTCCAGAGATAATCACTAAAAACAAAACAAGCCCCATAATCGTCATCCCGCTTGGTCCCGACCATGTGGGGAGGCTTGACCCGGGACCTCCCCCTTTGGGGGATCCCTCGAAGAGGGACATGATTTATCAAATGCTACCATAAACTCCCCCATCACAACGACGGAGCATGCCAAGCTCCACTTTTTTTAAAAAAAATGGGGCTGGGCACGCGGAATGACAGCAAAAAATAAACGGCTCATGGTGTGAGCCGTTTATTTTAGCTGTAATATCAACTAAATTGCGATTTATTTCTATTACTTTCTCTCTAACATGGCTTTTGTTAATAACCCAAGAACACGAGCAAGGCCGTTAAGCGCGTGCAAGAAAACAAATAGCAAAAGCATTCCAACAACCCCCACAACAATCGCACCCAAATAACTATTAATAAAACAAATATTATTTACTTCGATACAAAAAGGGCCATTAAGTATCCCTATCTCACTAAGGTGATATAAAACAGAAGTTGCGATTAAGCCGAATGAAACGGAAAGCAGTGTGGTCAAAACAACAAAAGAGAATATTCCTATCGGGAACTTAAGAAGAACATACACTAAACCTTTCCAGGTATATGAATCGGTAAGATAGTTTTTTATTTTCCCCCAAAGTCCATCCTTCTGCTCCATTGGTACAGAACCCACATCTATACCTAACATAATTTTTGATAGCAGGCATTCGAAGCTTGCAAATACTCGCCATAACAGAAGTGTTACAAATAAAATCGGAATCCCAATCAAAGTGAATACAAGTCCAAACCCGACGGACAAGCCAGTAACAATTAAAACAAAATAAAATATCCCTAATGGGAACGAAAGTAATAAATAAAGCAGACTTAGATATGTCCTACTCTGTGCAATTACTCCAAAAAAACGAGACAATTTTGTGGTCATATTATAGTTGGGTTATTAACGCTATCCTATTCAATATAATAAAGTATACCGTTTTTACTAACAAAGGCATACTCGAAACAAACAAAACAAGCCCCGAAAGGCTTATTTTGTTTGCAGCAAGGAAATTTTATTCCCCTATAGTTACAGGCCCTTCAACCTTCATTGCTCCTGCTCCATTCAGATACAATGTAGTTCTACCAGGAACGGGCTTGATCTGAAGACTTCCTTTCACCGCTTTTGTCCACCCTTCACCGGAACCGACTATACTTTCGACAGGTGACGATGAGGAATCAGATTTCTGCTCTTTGTGATAATGAAACTCAAATGAGGGCTTTAAATCCATCATATAAAGTAAATTAATAGTAATTACACATATAATATAGGAAAAAAATACGCCTATCAACACAGATATGAACAACTTGTGCACCTTGTTTACTGTGGAAACAAACAAAACAAGCCCCGAAAGGCTTATTTTGTTTGCAGGGGTGGAGGGAATCGAACCCCCGTCCCAGGTTTTGGAGACCCGTATACTAAACCACTGTACTACACCCCCCCGTCGCCACAACGCTCCCAACTACGTGTTTCAATCAGAGCATTGAAAGTCACTCCGCCGGTCGCATTGCGTCTCCTCTTTCGAGAAAATGCTTGCTCAGGCGAGGCGCCTTCCGCCCACCATTTCCTCGAGAAAAGAATCAACCTTCGTCTCACGCCAGGGCGCGCGCGACTACGGATTTCGTTTCCCACTCCTCTTCAATAAAACCTGATACTCGGCTGCTGCAGCCTGCGTCCTCAGATTTTATTGTTAAGACAAGGAATCATTCGGGCATTGCATCAAAAAAGAAAACAGACCAGTAAAATATCATAAGCCGGCTATCAGATTGATACTTCCGACCATACTGTTTACAAAACAGTTGCTCCCGCCTTCTCGGCGGGTCGCCGTAAAGGCGACTACCTCTGCTGGCCCGTAGCCGGCTATCAGATTTGAACTGATGACCTACTGTTTACAAAACAGTTGCTCTACCACTGAGCTAAGCCGGCTACGGGCCAGCTTGATGAAAGGATAACTGCATGGAGAGGGACTCGAACCCCCGTAGGCATAAAGCCGCCAGATTTACAGTCTGGTGCGTTTGACCACTCCGCCA
>JABIPD010000041.1 GCA_018698735.1 Candidatus Jacksonbacteria bacterium
AATTAGCATCTTGAACTCCATTCGTTACAGTAAGATACTCTATACCAGCAGCATCTGCAGGTTTTAATTCTACATCGCCAGCCCACAAACCACGATTGATATCTTCAACACCAAAGTCACTCGAAAAAATCACTCTCACATTACCTGCTTGAGGCCCTTCATAACGTCGACACATATTTTCTGAAGCAGAACAACTACTACTACTCGAGGCCAAAATGTTGTACAGCTCGCCTGCGCCAGCAGTTCTTCTTATAAGTCTACATTCGTTTGTTACTGGAATCGTTTTACTTTGGAAAACAAAATGGCTATCGCCTTCGGCGTCTATATATTCTCTACAATCTGGGTTTTCTGAAGCGAGGGCTGCACTACAGGTCGTTAAAGATAAATCTGATACTGCATCATTACACAAAGTGGTATTCCCGCTTCCAAGTATTGGATTTGTACATGGTTGATCTTGCCCGCTATTGCTTCTTAATAAATCAACAGCTCGTAATTGGAACCCGAAAATATCTACGCCTTCCCAAACAAAATATCTCTTTTTAAAATTATCACCACTCTGAGTTACCTGGGCGTCGTTGGCACACCAGCGAACTTGAGTATAATATTCTTTCGATTCAGAAGTACCAAGGCTTTGAGCATTTACATTGGTGAATTCCTCACAGCCAACAGATGCTGCTGAACAGCTTTCTCCACCAGTAACATCGTATACAACAAAACTCTTCGTTTTGAATCCTGAGTCGAATAATGTTGGAGATTCTATATAATCGTTATAGCCATTACAAGAAGCTGGACATTGATCGGTTGTCTCTAATTTAGCAAATACTGTTACCTCGCTATTCCCATCAACAGGAGTAAATGCCTGACAGCCAATTGCCCTTGGTCCGTTTTCACAAATACTTCTTTTAGAATTTAAAAACTTTTCCTGAAGATTTGCTATTCTAAAATCTGCAAGCGTTATATTCGGAACATCGTTTGGATTGTCTGTTACAGAATCTACTATCAATTTATTAATGCTCTCTATATCTGGCAGATTCCAAAACCGAGATGCAGAACTTTGATCCTGCCGAACTGGATTTACTCGTAAATATCTTTGGCAACTTGCCGATGCAGAATTACAGCCAACCTCAGTTGCTTTTTGAACAGCTTTGGCATTTAAATGTGCGACTGCTGTTCTGTCTCCTAAAAGTGAACATATTTCAACAAAACCAAATGGGCCTTCTATATCGCAAGAGGTATCACCGCCTTTAATTTCACATCTGGCTCCACCTGCTATAGTACACCAAAACGTGCCCGTGCCAGGAACCCGAAGCGAAGCAGTGCTTAATAATGGGGTTGTAATATTTGTTTCTGGTTTTATTTCTATTGCTGTCGTAATTTGAGGGGTTTTAATCTGCGCTTCTGGGTCGGCAACTCTTAAATACTCTCTACACCCCACATTATCCGCCGAACAGCCTTCGGTATCGAGGGTGCTTTTTAAATAATAAGAAGAATTCCCTTTCGAGTCGGTAAATAACTCACACGAGTTATATTCTGGTCGACATTCTTGGTTGTCTTCAAATTTCCAAACAAATTTTTCTTTCGTACAATAGCCAAATCGGCATTGACCGTTTTCTTTTTCGTACACACAGGTTTGTTCGTCTGCACAGGAATTAGAGCGGGTAATTTGAACCACCTTAGGGCCATTAGGATCGTCTGGGTTAGAAACCTCTTGCCTTCTAATAACAATTTCACCAGGCCCTTCTGCATTACATTTTAATTGAGGAGCTTTTAACACCCAATCTGGATTTACCAACCCATAATACGGATTGTCTTGATACAAAACCCTCACTTTTCCAGAAGAAATAGAAGGCAACACCAAAAGCTTATCTTGATCTATATTTAAACAAATAACTTCGTCTTTCGTGGTTACACGCAAGGTAGTAATATTTACAGAAATTTTTGAATGACAACGAGCTTGAATATTTTCGTTCGAATAAAATTCTATCTGACCATCTTCGTAAAACTGCTCCGCATCTACTCCATCGGGGCTCGTAAATGAATACCCTGTAATTTTGTCGTCGTTGTCTTTTATTTCCGCAATATTCGAAAGCGGAAATTCGTTGCTCCATTGCCCTGGGTCATCAAACTTTGCAATAAGAGCACCAAGCGTCTGTCTGGTTCCTTTTTCGTTAATATACTGAGCTGCTAGCTCCCATCCAACTGGAATAATTCTATAGTGGCGCAATAACACCATGCTTCGATATGGAATACCTTCGTCGATAGAAGGTTCTACATTACTGCTTTTGTATCCAAACACAGCATTCGGATCTAACAATCCATATTCTTCCGACAATGCTTCTCTCAAGGTGAGCTGTTGCCCTATCGCGGTTTTAAACCCTGAGTTAATAATAGGCGGCTGATTTGCAACACTTGTAGATAATAAGGTAAGGACATCTGCATCTTCTACTGTCTTTGGTTTTAATGCCCCCAGCTTCGAGAAAAGTTTACGAGCTACCTTTATTCCGCTTGTTACTGGAATTCCTCTTCCAGCAACACCTCGCTCTGCTATAGATGGATTAACACCAGGGCCTTCAAACCAATTTTTTAACATTTGAGACATTAATGTATTCGTAAAAATACCAACCGCATCTGCAACTGCTTCGCCAGTAAAGGTGCTATATTGATCCGCTGCACTCTTTATTGGCTGTTTGCCTGTTTCTTCTACCAATGGAGCTGGCGTTTTTATAACCCCAGAAACAGTAGAGGCAACTCCTTTAAATGCACCATTAATACTATCGAAGAATTTACTTTCTTCTACTTTTTTTGCTGCATCTTGGTTAGCAGCAGAATCAAGAGCAAGATATGCTCCAAAAGGATTACTTTCCTGATTAAAGACTTTTCCAATATCTGCTAAATCTTCTGATGAACTAATTCTATCGAATGCATTTGCTCGGCGGGCGTCGTTCACTTTTGCTGCTTCTTGATAGAGTGTTTTATACCAT
>JABIPD010000010.1 GCA_018698735.1 Candidatus Jacksonbacteria bacterium
CTTTGTCTGCTCTCCTATCTTTACTGCAACACCTTCATTTTCAAGTGCTTGAGTGATAGATGATTCAGTCGTGTCGCTGCCAGCAACCGTTTTGCCATTCCAAAGGCCAAGTCGAGCGACGGCAGACACGCCGATCCCTCCAACTCCTATACAAAATACTGATTCAGCGTTAGTGAACGTCATACCCAAGTTCTTTGTCTATAACATCTACTACTTTTTCTGTTGCATCTTGCGGCATTAAGCGAGCAATTGCCCTGGTAAGCGCTAGCCTGTTTTGCTGTTTAAACAATAAATCTTTAAATACTTTCATAAACTGATCTACGGAAAGCTCGGTCTGATCAAGAATAATTGCGGCCTTTTTTTCCCATAAAAATGCGGCATTATCTTCCTGATGGCTATCTGGAAGCGGAATAACAATAGCTGGCTTTGAAAGCTGCGAAAGCTCGGTAATAGTAGATATCCCTGCTCGACAGATAACAATATCTGCAACTGCATAGGCCAAAGCCATGTCTTTTGCTTCTAAAAATTCAAATGATTGATACCCTTGCTCGTGAGATTCTTCGCCCTTGCCCGCGCCAGTGACATGAATAATCTGACAATAGGGCAACAATGCCGATTTATGCTCTTCTACAAATTCATTTATCCATTCAGAGCCAGTACCACCACCAACAATAACAACCGTTCTTTTCTGTGCATCGAGTTTAAAAAGATCAACCCCATCTTGAGCTTGCGCCTCAACTAAATATTGACGAACCGGATTACCTGTCCATATCGTTTTCGCGGAAGAAAATTCTTTAAGAGATTCCTGAAACGTTACCGTAATTTTTACGGCTGTTTTTTCTATGAGCTTATTTGCGAGGCCTTTGTCTAAATCTTGCTGATGGGCAAAAACTGGAATTTTAAAAAAGCCCGCAGCCCAAACAACAGGGACAGCAACAAAGCTTCCTGCCGTTAAAATCGCATCTGGCTTTTCTTTTTTCAACAACAAAACAGATTGAACAAACCCCGTTGCAATACGAAACAAATCGATAACATTGTACAAACTTACATACTTTCGCCACTTACCTGCAGCTATTGGCTGATATCGAATCCCTGCATCTGCGACAGCCTTTCTTTCCGGACCAGCTTTGGTACCAACAAAAACAAGCAACAAATCTTTATGTCGCTTTTTTAACTCTTCGGCCATTCCAAGCAAAGGTGAAACCGACCCCATGGTTCCACCCCCTGCCAGCATAATTTTTAATTGATCTCTTTTCATTTTCTAAAATATTATCGCGTTTGCCGGGATATATTTAACAACAATCCCATCGAAATAAGCATGCTTACCAATGCGGTGTTTCCAAAACTCATAAATGGTAATGGCAAACCAGTTAAGGGCAATATACCTATCATTGCACCTATATTAATAAACGCCTGAAAGCCTATCCATAACGTAATTCCAGCAGCAAGAAGCCTTCCAAAATTATCTGGCGCATTCCGTGCGATAAGTATTCCACGATACACTAAAATCGCAAATAATGCGAGCACACCTACTGTTAAAAAGAACCCTAACTCCTCTGCTATTATTGCAAAAATAGAATCACCAATAACCTCTGGCAAGTACGCATACTTCTGAACAGATCTGCCTAATCCCAAGCCCCATAACCCACCTGTTCCAACGGCAAGTAACGCCTGCGTTAACTGGTACCCTATTCCTTGAGGATCGGTTCCTGGGTTCAAAAAAACCAATACTCGAGACAGTCTATACGGTTCGAGTCTAATAGCAACAAGCAACAACCCAAACCCAAGGCCTACCATCGAAAAAATTTGCCGCCAGGGTGCTTGGGCAAGAACATACATGCCTAAAGAAACAAGTGCCAGCAACCCAAAGGTTCCAATGTCGGGCTGTAAAAAAATCAAAAAACCAACGCCTCCAACAAGCGCCAAAAAAGGAAAAAAAGTTGTCCATTTTTCTTGAATAGCCTGTTTATGCTTTGTCATCCAGGCTGCAAGATAAACAATAAAGAATAATTTTACAATTTCGCTTGGTTGAAAAGAAATAAACCCCAAGCCAATCCATCGCTGGGCACCTTTGGTGGCAGTCCCAACTCCAGGAATAAAGACTGCCAACAGCAACAGCACCGAAAAGAGTAATCCAATAGGCGCAAGTTTACGCCACACGCGATAATCTATTATATATGCGATGGCCATTAAAAAGAGCCCTGGTAAAATCCCACGAACCAGCTGCTGCTTTACGTAATAATAACTATCTGCAAATTTATCACTTGCTACCACTACCGAAGCAGACGAAAGCATAACAAGCCCAACAACTAACAACACTCCCAACACAGCAAACAAAACCCAATCAGGGCTATGGTAATGTTTAGCAACTTTTGCATGAACTTTTTTTACTACCGGCGACATAATTCTTCTACAGCAAGATTAAATTGGTCTCCTCTATCGAATTCATTTTGAAACATTCCAAAACTTGCAGACGCTGGCGAAAGTACTATCACATCTCCAGATTTTGCGTATTCAGAAGCAAGCTGAACTGCATGCTCCATTGTTTCTGCTGATACGATTGGTTTATAACCAGATAATTCTGCTTTTAATTGTGCGGATCCGGTCTCTCTTTTTCCTGTCGAAAGAACAATAATAGCTTTGCACATTTTCCGAGCCTGGGCTGCGAGATCTTCGTAATCAACATTCTTGCTTATCCCACCAGCAATAAGAATAACTTTCTGCTTTTTTTTCTTATCACATAAGGCAGACAGCGTAGCCATGGTTGCACCAGGGACCGTCGCCGTCGTATCGTTCATATAGACAACACCCTTCTTCTCTTGAATAACTTCCATTCTTCCATCTGGTAACACAGCCTTTTTTAAGGCCGATTTTATTGTTCGTATTGGTACACCAACAGTAAGTGCAACCGCGATAGCGGCGCAGGTGTTTAAAATTACATGCTGGCCTTGGAATTGAAGTGATTTTAATTTACATATCCGAACAGGCTTCTCTCCTAAACTTGACCATATTTCATTTTTCAGCACATACACACCTTTCTTTTTTGCAGGCAGTTTAGAATA
>JABIPD010000037.1 GCA_018698735.1 Candidatus Jacksonbacteria bacterium
CCGATTCTTCGGCGGTCACGAAATAGAAGAATCACAACAAACCCAGAGTTTGAAGCCTCTGGGTCAACAAAAAAACTTCAACCCGAGGTGTCGTTATTGTTCGCACGACGACGACACCTCCTCTCTTAGACCCATCACTCCTTGTGGTGAATCTAAGCCGAGGAACATAGACCATTAACATTTTATCCTGCCATTGCGAGGAGTCTCCCTTCGGGAGACGACGCGGCAATCTCATTTCAAATACGAGATTGCTTCGCCTGGCTCCCCAGTACCATTCGATACGGGACACAGCGCAATGACACCCTCACTCACACAAAAGCTGATGAGTGGGATTGGTGAATATTGCTCTCCTGCTGCCTCTTATACAAGACAGTATGAGAGGCAACAATCTCTCTCCTCCAGGGGGAGTTCAATTAAACCAATCCCACCCATCAGCTTTTATTGACTTTTGTGGCTTTTAATAGTATTATTCACTTCGTTCCCTACCTATTTAGGGCTTTTATTTTACGGTTATTTTTGATATTGTTGTACAAGAGATATACGCTTCTATGCCGCAGTATGTCCCCGTAGTTCAATGGATAGAACTGCAGCCTTCTAAGCTGCTGATGTAGGTTCGATCCCTACCGGGGACATAGTGCAGCATACACGGCTTTAAAATTCATAGCAGGGTGGCCATAGTTTTCCGCCAAAGGCGGACAAGAATGGCTTTATGTCTTATGATGGGTGGCTATAGTTTAATGGTAGAACAGCGGATTGTGGTTCCGCTAGTCTGGGTTCAATTCCCAGTAGCCACCCATTATAAGATATAGTACAAAAAGGAGTGCTGCTATGCACTTCTTTTTGAGAGGAAAAATTCACGAAGCCAAAAGTATTAAAGTTTACTTGGATACGAAGGGTGAAGTGCCATTTTGACGAGGTTCCTCTAGTGAGGGTTTCCGCCAAAGGCGGACAGGCAAACACCCCTGGGCACCCTCTTGTGATTTTTTTTGTTTAAGAATAAAGTATAGATAGAGCTATTAACGCATTTTTATGGATCTACTTAAAACATACTTCTCTACTCCTACAACTCTCCTTATCAATCAAAAAAGGAAACAGAATGACCAGCTAAGCACCCCAGGCCATATAACAAAATTTTTTGTACTTGATGACAAAAAAAATCCTATTGGTTTTATTGCAGAACTATCAGGCGGCTTTATAAAAGAGTTTAAACAAACCCTTGGTGGCAGATCTCGTGCATTTGACATGATATTGTTTAATGAGAAAAAAGAAAAAATTCTTCGTATTCATCGCGAATATACTTGGAGGCTTTCTCATTTATCTATCTTTTCTTCAGATGATCAACTTATTGGCTCTGTAACCGCAAGACAAAAATTCTTCAAAAAGCATGCTGAACTAAAAGACCAAAACGATTCTATCTTCGCCATCACTTCTTCAAAAAATTTAACATCAAGACTTCCAGCAAAATTCTCTCTCCAGCTCCCCCATTCCGAAAACCCAACAGGCCTTATCGAACGAAAATGGTCTTCCAGAAATGACTTCGAAATAACCTTCGGAAATCACCCATGGGATACTAAGCAAAAAGCTATTATTTTTTCATCAGTAATCGGTATTTATTTCGACCACTACCAAAGAGATCTTTTCACAAAGTGGAATTAAAATGCCTCTTGTGATTTTTTTTATTTAGGAATAAGGTATATAAAGAAGTAATAATTAACATCTAGCTATAAATATGTTTAAACAATTCTTCGGCTCCCCTAAAACATTCTTTGTTCAGCAAAAAAAAGAATGGACAGAAATTGTTACTGGCTTCGAAAGTAAAAACCAATATACGCTATTCGATGCGCAAAAAAATCCAATAGGGCTTATTGTTGAAAGAGCTGGCGATACAGGCATGGCACTTAAAAGAGTTGCATTCAAAAGGCATCGTCCGTTTGATGTAGACATAATAGATAATGCCCAGCAACACATTCTTCATTTAAGCAGAAAATTCATGTGGATTTTTTCGCATGTTACTGTCGCCGCCCCAGATGGCAGCGTAATCGGAAAAATAGACGGCAGATTTAAATTTTTTAAAAAATACTACGAACTTAAAGATGCGAA
>JABIPD010000009.1 GCA_018698735.1 Candidatus Jacksonbacteria bacterium
CGAAGTGTTTCTTGATTATCAAAAAAAGATGGCACTGGCAAAATTACCAAAAGATGAAGCTGGGGAGGGGGTCAGTTTTGAAAAAATACAAGAATTAGAAGAAGAATCACCTTGGCGATTTGTTAATAGAATGTTTGAAGAATTCGGATTGTCTCATAGGATTATATATCCAAATTTAAAACAGGGTGACTTTATCGGCAGCCAAGCTATTTCATTTCAGGCAAAAATTTGTGTAAATGATGAGGAGATTGATTTTGAGGATTTGTCGTCTGGGGAAAAAGTATTATGTGCTCTTGCTATTACTGTTTATCAAGATGATAAATCCGAATTTCCAGAATTATTACTCCTGGATGAAGTTGATGCTTCTCTACACCCTTCAGTGATTGAACAATTGCTAGATGTTATAGAGAATGTATTTATCAAAAATGGATGTAAAGTCATTCTTGCCACTCATTCATCTACAACGGCTGCTCTTTCTCCAGAAAAATCATTATTCGAAGTTCAAAAAGGTACTGTGCAACAAAAAATAAAAAAAATATCCCAAGTTGATGCTATTAATCTCTTAAGTGAGGGGATAATGACTTTTGAAAAGGGACTGAAAATACAAGGAGCTATCGATGAATCGAAGAGTCTACAAATTGTAACAGAGGGCTATAATTCGATACATATAAAAAAAGCCATTGAGATCTTGGATGATAAATTGTTGAGTGAAGTAAAAATTATTGAAGATGCTCCTGATAAAAGAGGCCAGCAATTAAAAAATGCGTTCGACGTAATGTCATCAGTTACTCACTCTGGCATTTTTCTTTTTGTTTGGGATTGTGATTTTTTATCTAGAATAAATGAAATACAAGAAACAGGTAGTTTTAAAAAGTTTTGTTTCTCAGAAAATACAGAAAATACGAAAGCTAGAGATAAGACTGGCAGGGCTCTTGGAATCGAAAATTTATACCCAGATATATTGTTTCGAGATGATGTTTATCCTACAGAGGAAAAAGTGGGATCATACGGTACTACATCATTGGTTAAGAATTTTAACAAGAAAAAATTTTTAAAAAAGGTTGTTGATGAAAATAATGAAGAAATTTTTAAAAATTTCAAACCTTTAATTGAGCGAATTAGAAAGCTTTTAGAATTAAGCTAGGAATATTTATGTTGTAGTTTTTTTCTGTTTCAGTTGAAAAAATCGTTTTTTTATGAAAATACTAATTTTAACCTCTAGCAGCAAATTCATCACAAGAAACAATATAGATGAATATTTGCCGAAGAAAATTGGCGATTGCAATATCGCTTATATTATTACTGCCTCAAAAAAAGTAAACGACACAGGCTATCTGGAAAAACATAAACAAAAAATGGACGAGCTAGGCTGGGATTATACAGAAATAGATATAGCAGGCAAAAACGAAGAAGAACTAAAGAAAGAATTAGAAGGCTATGATATTGTTATGGTAGAGGGTGGGAATACTTTTTATCTATTAAAAGCCGTTCGTGAGAGTGGTTTCGATAGAGTTATAAAAGATTTAATAGAAAAAGGAGTAGTATATATAGGGGCGAGTGCGGGATCTTACATTGCTTGTCCATCTATTATAATGTCTACATGGTCTAACACCGGCTTCGACAGATGCGGCATTACCGATTACACTGCCATGAACCTGGTACCGTTCCTCATCAAGGCCCATTATACTCCAGATATGAAGGAAGTATTAGAAGAAAAAACGAAAGATGTAGACTATAAAACAAGAATTTTAACCGACGACCAAGCTATTGTTGTTCAAGGCGACACTATTAAGCTCTTAGGCGGCGGTGAGGAAATAATAATTTAAAATGTATGAGAAGATCTCCAGAACAAAGTCATCATGATGTTGAGGCTGAGAATCTTGATAGATTACATCTTGAATCATCGCCTGGATGGTTGAGATATGGTCGAATACCGTACAAAATATATTATAATCTAGATTGTGGCAGTGCCTTGGTTGGAGAAGAAAGACTCGGTGCATATAATGTTACGAAAGATTTTGGAGGAGGTGGAAAATCTCTTAGTATTTATGTTCACGAAAGTGTTCCTTTAGAGTTTAAAGAATTTATTCTTTTTCATGAACTTATAGAGGCAGAGTTGGCGCTTGTTGATGGGGTCGGACTGACAGATGCACATCAACAGGCAGTTGATGAGACTGATAAATATGCCAGGAAGCATATGTCTAAAGAGGAATTTGAAGGATTTAAAGAATGGCAAGATTCAGTGGTAGCTGTAGATAATTAATAATTTTATGCCTTTAAGTTTATCTGATGGTGAAAAGAATCCTCAGGTTTTAACATTTAAATCCACGCTTCCTTCTGGCGAAGAAGTTGTTTTCCGGCCTATAGAGGCGGTGGATGTTAAGTTGCTGACAGAATTTTTAGAAGGGTTGTCTGAACAGACCCGAGATTTTTATATTCTAGACAGCTACGATAGCGCAAAAGCTCAAGAATTTTGCGATGCTATAAACAAATACGACAAACTTCGGTTTGTGGCTATAAATACATCTACAAAAAAAGTAGTCGCGTTGGTTGAGTATAGTTTTGATATCCCTGAAGGCGATACAAAAAGATTTTTGGGATATGGTATTACACTTAATTCTAAAACCGATTGCAGGATGGGGCCGTGTATAGCCGATGATTATCAAAAAAAAGGTGTAGGCTCTGTATTATTTCCACATATAGTAGATATAGCCCGCAAGTTTAATAAAGAAAGAATTATTTTATGGGGTGGGGTGTTTGAAGACAACAAAAAAGCGATTACCTTTTATAGCAAAAATGGATTCAAAAAGGTTGGCAGCTTTAAAGGCACAAAAGACGCATCGACGTTGGATATGATGCGAGAGGTTTAATTTTTTGCTGGAAAAGAAAACCACCCCGCAAGAACCGTTGGTGGTTTCCTTTCGGGGTGGGATAGTTCCTCCTCGTAATTAGAGTATATGCTGCTAGGCGGCAGCGCGTTGTTCGATCTCTACTCGGAGCGTTTTCTCCGTAAAGTCCCACGCTCTGCCCGGGTCGTTGTCGAAGACAACCCAGTAGATGTCTTCGCCGTCGGCATCTGTGCTGACGGCGTCGTGGTGGACTGCCTCCTGCATGATGAGTTTGGCGTTGGTGTCAC
>JABIPD010000045.1 GCA_018698735.1 Candidatus Jacksonbacteria bacterium
ATTCCAACCCGCCCAAGAAAACTTCTTTTAAATAAACGCGAACTTTCTTCTCTTGTTGGAAAGTTAAAAACCAAAGGTTTTACGTTATTGGCACTAAGAGTATTTACCACTCGTGGATTTATAAAAGTTGAAATAGGGATTGGCAGAGGAAAAAAACAGCACGACAAACGCGAAGAAAAAAAGAACAAAGATATCGCCAGGGATGTAAAACGAGAACTGCGAAACAAATAATAAAAAAAAGAGACTTGGACCTAAAGCTCCAATAAATGTCATCCTGATTGCATGAGAAGGATCTTCAATATAGGCTGCAGTTTTGCAATCCTGTGTGGAAGATTCTTCGTAAAACCTCAGAATGACATTTATTTAGGTTCGCCCCCAAATACAGTAAATGAGTAAATAGGGTTGCTTTTTTAATTTAATAAATATGATGCATGAATATTTTGTGTATATTTTAACAAACAAAGAAAATTCTGTTCTTTACATTGGTGTGACGAATAATTTAGAACGACGGTTATCTGAACATAAAAATAAAATTGTTGAAGGTTTTACAAAAAAATACAACGTTTATAAACTTGTTTATTATGAAAAATTTTCTGATATTAGTTTAGCGATTGCCCGCGAAAAAAAACTAAAAGGATGGAAAAGAACTCGTAAAAATGAACTCGTTGAAGAAGATAATCCAGGGTGGAAAAATTTAACTGAAGGTTGGTATGCTGAATAAAATTGTCATTCTGAAGCATATTCTTTATAAGCTGCAACTTTGCAGTCCTGTAATGAAGATCCTTCTCATGCAATCAGGATGACAATTTATTAAATTTTAAATCCAATCACGCCTTCCTTTTTTTTACTTCTAGAACTTATAAAATGTCATTCTGAAGGCATCCTGAAGAATCTTCCTTATAGGTTGCAACCCTGCACTCCTGCAACGAAGATCCTTCCCCTGCAGTCAAAACCTGTCCTGCTGTGCCCCGTCCTTGTGACGGGGAGTGATTAGCGAAGGAATGACAATTATTTAAATAATTCACCAAAAACAAAAAACCGCGTAAGCGGTTCTTTGTTTTTTTGATTGTTGTTATTTTACTGCCTCTACAATTTTTTCGAATACAGCAGGATTATCTTTCGCAATATTTGAAAGCACCTTTCTGTCGAGCTCTACATTCTTTAACTTGAGCTGATGAATAAATCGAGAATAGGTTGTTCCAAGTGGTCGAAGTGCTGCGTTTAGTCGGATCTGCCATAACCTTCGGAAATCTCTCTTTTTTACTTTTCTATCGCGATACGAATGCATACCAGCACGCATTACAGCTGTGGTGGCAAGTTTAATGTTTTTCTTACGTCCCCATCGGAATCCTTTTGCTCTCTTTAAAATTCCAGCGCGACGCTTTGTATGCATTGTCCCTCGTTTAACTCTCGACATATATGGTTATATTAATTTATTCAGTATGCGATGCGAATATGATAGTAATAAGCAATCTCTAAAAATTTTATTTTATTGCACCTTTTTAACCATTACAACATGCTAATTATACGAATTAATACAAAACTACATTCTTGCACTTAATTCGTATAATTAGCATGCATTCGTATATTTGCATTTCATTATGAATACGGTGCAATTCTTTTAATCGTTTTTTCTAACGATTTACTTACCAACTGGTTTCTTCGTTTATTGCGTCTTACTTTTCCAGATTCCTTTGCGTTAAAGTGATTTTGACCGGCAGTTCTTCGGATAAGCTTTCCGCCTTTCTTTATCTTAATCCGCTTTGTGGTTGCCTTATGCGTTTTTAATTTGGGCATACGTCGTCTGAGCAAAACTACAGCTTTCATGATCTTCTTTCAGAAGATCAATTGCAGCTTACGTTTGCTCTTCCTCTCCAGAAAAATGCTTACTCGGCCCAGAGGGCCTGCGTCCACCATTTTTCTGGTAAAAGGCATTAGTTAATAATTATTTAGGTTGCAAGATAAGAAACATCTTCGAACCTTGCTGCTGAAGTGGCGTGTCTATTATTGCTTGCTCTGAAAGCATAGCAGAAAAAGTCTTAAACACCCCTGCAGCACGGTCTCTGTGGGCTTTTTCTCTCCCGCGAAGAACTAATTCGATCTTGACTTTATGTCCTTTATCGAAAAATTTCAAGGCCTGATTCTTTCTAACCTCTAAATCGTGTTCTTTCATTCCTACCGAAAGCCTTACACCTTTTACCTCTACAGCTTTTACATTCGCTTTTTGCTTTTGGCGTTTTTTCTGCTCTTGGTAGTTAAAACTTCCCCAGTTATCAAACCGACATACCGGCGGTTTGGCGACCGGAGAAACTTCAATTAAATCATAACCTCTTTCTTCTGCTACCCGTAACGCTTCTTTGGTGTCCATCTCACCTATATTTTCGCCTTCTTCATCAATAACACGTACACGTGGTACGTTTATTTTTTCGTTCACTCGAAACAACGGCTTTTGCTGTTGTCTTTTTTTGTAGTGACTTACTCTTCGAATTCTCATAAAACAAGTGTGATACCAATATGCGAATGCATACTAATTATACGAATTTAGTCCTGGCATCTGTGTCTATTTTAATAACTCGAGTTGGCTTTAAGTACTTGCTTCTAAAATTGATAAGTAACCCCAACTTCATCTCCATTGCCTGTAAATACCTTTGAATCTGATAGTAGTCTTCTCTTGTAATCGTATCTTTTGCCTTTAGTTCCAACACTATCTTATCCTCTACAACAAAATCTACTCGATTGCCAGTATTTCCAACAACACATTCTCGTTGATACTGTATTTTTTCATCTTTCAATAGCTCTTCTAGCGCATCACCATATTGTTTCTCTCGAGAAAAACGGCCAAGCGTATTATGAACTTTAAAACAAACTCCAGTAATGGTATACGACAACTCAGGATAAACAATTTTATTTTTGTGTTTGTCCAAATTCATGCTGATAGATTATTTGTATCATTCGCATGCATTCGTATATTTGCATTCCATTTGAAGTGAGTGTCGTGGAGATGGCGGGGATCTCACCCGCGTGTAAGCAGCTTTTCATTAGAGGACTACCATTACAGACCAATTTTGAAGTTTAATACGAATGCTTAAAAGTGGCAAAATACATTCATACGATTCTTGATAAAAGGTCAATATTCACTCAAGAAAAATGAATACCCAAGCCTCATGATTGGCACTCGTGATTTGCTATGAGACATCGCAAGACGAGCGGCTAAGCTTAAATTAAGCTAAAGCTGGTGCGAATGCTAAACCTGCAAAAGCAGATCGTACTCGCGTGATAAGGTTTTTTGCGCTTATCTTTTTGGATATTTAACGAGAAATCCACCTCGAATGGCCTACTAATGTCAAAAATCTGTTTATCGAATATAAGCATCCCCCCTCGTCGGAATGGTACTCCAGCATTTGCATCCGAATAGAATTCGAATGCTTCTGCTTACGCACATTCCTCCTCTTTCATAAAATAGATGCTATTTTATGACAAGGCAATGAAAACATTAGTCTCTTTTAGGAGAGACAGAGTCTATTGTAATAGAAAAAGGGGGCAGAGTCAAGCAAAAACACTCACAACCCCTTATAATTGCCAAAATCTTCTAATTTGGCTAAAAATAACGGAAAACACCCTACTTGGAAGGCTTTTTTGGGTTGTTGCCCCAAAGTTTAGTGCATGCCAAATGGGGTTAGTTAGGCTCAATAATACCCCCAAAAGCGCAATAAAAGCCGCTACCACAAACAAACAAGGAACTATCATTCTACTCCCCTTCCTTAGAGAGTTGTATCTTTTATACAATATAGTCTCTTTATACATAATTGTCGAATAACAGCCTTTAAAATAAAATAATATGCTATTTTAAGCTAAAAAACTCACACTATAATCGTTAAAACAGACCCATTGACAATTTCAAGTAAACATACTAAAGTGTGATCGTTCGTAAAGAAAGAAAAAACACTTGACAAGTTTACTAAGAGGTGCTATAATCCGCAGTCGCGATGAAAAAGTATTTGAGGTTATATCTGACGTGCGGTACTGGGTCGTGTATCTGCTATCGCCCGATCAGATAAGCTCTTAAATAGTATATAAAGAAATACTAGTTTGTAGCCGATAATACATAGTTGTCGTATACAAAGTGGGATTTCCTTCTGAACGAGTACGTTGAGAACGTGCTAAAGGTGTTTGTTCCCACAACGCCTAGCACAAAATCCAGTTCCCCTTATACGGGAACACCTACAGAGAGAGGCCATATTCCAATGGCAGACGAAACACGCACGCCGACGCCCGCTCCGGCCAAGCCCGATGTGAAGCCGACGCCCGCTCCGGCCAGGCCC
>JABIPD010000019.1 GCA_018698735.1 Candidatus Jacksonbacteria bacterium
GAAAACGACATTTAGGAATTAGACCAACAGTTCGAGGTAAAGCTATGAACCCAGTCGATCACCCTCATGGTGGTGGTGAAGGATCACAGCCAATTGGAATGAAAGGCCCTAAGAATATATACGGAAAGAAGGCGCTTGGTGTAAAGACCCGCCGGCCAGCAAAGCATTCAGATAAATTTATTCTCAAACGACGAAAGAAGAAAAAGAAATAATCTATTTTATATGTCTCGAAGTCTTAAAAAAGGACCATTTGTCGACGAAAAACTGCTTAAGAAAATTATGCAGCTTTCTCCTGGTGTAAAAACAGTTATAAACACCTGGTCTCGAGCGTGTTCTATTACCCCAGAAATGGTTGGCTTTACGATAGGAGTGCACAATGGTAAAGTCCATGTTCCTGTTTATATAGTAGAAGACATGGTCGGCCATAAACTCGGTGAGTTTTCTCCTACCAGAAAGTTTGTAAGACATGGTGGTAAGATTCAGAAAGATATCGAACAAAAAACGAAAGACTAAGCTCTAAAGATTTAATCTCATTCTTATGGAAGTTCGCGCACAAGCAAAATATATTCGCATGTCACCCCGAAAAGTTCGGTTTGTGTTAGATATGGTCCGCGGCATGAATGCAGAGAAGGCGCTTGTGCAGTTACACCACACCCAGAAATCTGCAGCCCGACCGGTATTTAAATTAGTAGAATCTGCGGTCGCGAATGCTAAAAACAATAACGGAATGACTACCGCAACCCTCGTTATTAAAGAAATTACCGCAAACGATGGCCCAACATTAGGCCGATGGATGCCAAGAGCTCATGGGCGTGCAACTCCTATTAGAAAACGAACATCGCATATACGCGTTACATTAGAAGGCCCAGATCCGAAAGTTACCTCAGCGAAAGATAAAAAGACTTCTAAGAAAGAGACAAAAGAAATAGAAGTAACAGCAGAACAGGCAATGTCGATGAAGAAGAAAAGTAAGGAGGTTTCACATACAGGTAACAAAGGAGCTGGTGGAAAGCCAGGGGCTGTATCACAAAAGAAACAGCAGGTAACACGTCAAAAGAGTTCATAATATATTTCTATGGGTCAAAAAATAAATCCACGAATTTTCAGAATAGGAGGAAACAAAACCTGGTCATCTGGTTGGTTTAGTCGTGGACCAGAGTTTAAAGTATATCTCGAAGAAGACCATAAAATTAGAAAAATTATTAGAGCAAAATTTAAAGAAGGTGGTATTGGTGGAATCGAGATTGTTCGAAGAGCAGAAAAGAATGTAGAAGCGATTGTGTCTGTTGCTCGTCCTGGTGTTGTAATCGGACGCGGGGGACAGAAAGCAGAGGAAGTAAAACAAGAAATTAAGAAAAATGCTCTTACCACAAGCACTGAAATTCAATTAACAATAAGAGAACTCAAGAAACCAAACCTGAATGCCGATGTTGTTGTTTCGAACATGGCGGGCGAAATTGAACGCCGACTCCCCTACCGAAGAGTTATGAAATTCGCAATCGACCAAGTTATGAAAGACGGAGCACAAGGAGTGCGACTTCAGATAGGTGGCCGATTGAATGGTGCAGACATTGCTCGAACAGAAACGCTATCGCAAGGAAACATGCCTCTTCACACCCTTCGAGCAGATATAAGCTATGGCAGAGGAGTTGCTCAAACCACCTACGGAGTTATAGGAATAAAGGTGTGGGTGTATAAAGGTGAGCTCTTTGGAAACGAGAAGCAGGAAGACACTGTTCAAAAAAATAAATAATAAAAACAAGAAGCTTGACTAAATCGATAAAATTTGTCAAAACTACTACAGTTTGAAACAAGGACATATGTTAATCCCACGAAAAGTAAAACATCGAAAATGGCACAGAAGTGCTGGAATGAGAAATTCCAAGGTTGCAAGCAGAACAACATCTGTCAGTTTTGGGCAGTTTGGATTAAAGGCAACAACTGCTAGTTGGATTAGTTCCCGGCAAATAGAATCTTCTCGTCGAGCGATTATGCGATTTATCCGTCGTGGTGGGAAAGTATGGATCCGAATTTTTCCCGATAAACCAGTAACAACAAAAGGACTTGCTGTTCCTATGGGAAAAGGAAAGGGTGCGGTAGATCATTATGTTGCAAATGTAAGACCTGGAACCATGTTGTTTGAGATAGATGGTGTAGACGAAGAAACAGCACGCGAGGCATTTCGATTGGCCGGCCATAAATTACCAGTAAAGACAAAGTTTGTTTCTCGACAATAGTGAATATCTTTATGAACATGAAAGAACTACGAGTAAAAAAGCCCAAAGAATTAGAGACATTAATGCATGCACTTACTGCAGACCTTAAGTCTTTAAGATTTCAAGTTGCGAGTGGGCAATTAAAGACTGTTCGAGATATTCGAAAGAAAAGAAAGACTATTGCTCAAATTAAAACACTTCTTAAAGGAGATACGAGAGAAGTAAAGAAATAATATGGAAGAAAAGACAATCAAAAAAGCACGAACACTTACTGGAACCGTTGTTTCAACTGCTATGGAAAAAACGGTGGTTGTTCGGATTGACCGAACACGCATGCACAAGCTGTATAAAAAACGAATGACGGTAAGCACCAGATATCAGGCGCATGACGAAAAAGGTGAATATGTAGTAGGTGATGCTGTTACTGTTCAGGAATGTCGACCGTATTCAAAGAATAAGAAATGGCGTGTAATTGCGAAGGTAACACAATAATATGGTACAACCTCAATCGATGGTAAAATCCGCAGACAACACCGGCGCACGAAAACTACAAGTTATTCGCGTGCTTGGTGGCAATAAAAAACGATACGCCCGTATCGGAGAGCTTGTAACCTGTGCAATTAAAGAAGCAGCACCACATACAAGTGTAAAGAAGGGTGAAGTTGTACATGCCGTTGTTGTTCGCTCCAGAAAAGAAATGCGCCGTGCAGATGGCGTGCGGATTCGATTTGATGAAAATGCGGTTGTTATTATAGACAAAGAGAATAAAGAACCAAAAGGAACCCGTATATTTGGACCGGTTGCACGAGAACTCCGAGCGAAAGGATTTAAAAAGATTATATCATTAGCACCTGAAGTGTTATAACCATATGAAAATGATTAAGAAAAATGATATAGTAATCATCCTCGCCGGAAAAGATAAAGGAAAAGAGGGAAAAGTGCTCCAAGTATTTCCTAAAATACAACGAGTTGCTGTTGAAGGTGTAAACAAAGCAAAGAAGCATTTGAAATCTGGAAAGGAAAACGAAAAAGGTCAGATCATTACCTACGACTCTCCGCTTAACCTTTCGAATGTTGCATTAAAAGATCCGAAAACAGGCAAACCAACCCGCGTTAAAGTTAAGAAATTAGAAGACGGTACGAAAGTTCGTGTCAGCACATCATCTCAAGAAGTAATCAAGTAATATGACAAACATATTAAACAAAAAAACGCTTGATGAAAAGCTTATAAAAAAGCTGGAGGTTTCTAATCCAATGGCATTACCGAAGTTTAAGAAAATTACGATAAATGCTGGCGTGGGCAAATTTATAAAAGATAAAAACATGCTCGAGGTGGTAAGAGAAACGCTGACACAAGTTTCCGGCCAAAAACCAGTCGAGACAAAAGCTCGTAAATCTATTGCTGGATTCAAAGTCCGAGAAGGAAATGTTGTTGGATATATGGCAACGCTCCGAGGAAAAAGAATGTACGATTTTCTTGCCCGATTGGTAAATGTAACGCTTCCGCGTGTACGAGACTTTCGTGGGATTCCATTAAGCTCTGTTGATAGAGAAGGGAATCTTTCTATAGGAATTAAAGAGCATTCAGTGTTTCCAGAGGTAGATCAAGAAAAAGTTCATAATATTCATGGGCTGCAACTTACCATAACAGTAGATGCAAATAGCAGAGACGAAGCAATAGAGCTTTACCGCGCAATTGGAATTCCATTTGCTAAAAAAGAATTATAATCCAAAGATATGGCAAAAAAATCTCGAATAGCAAAATCTAAAAGAACTCCTAAGTTTTCAACCCGAAAGGTAAACCGGTGCTGGCGTTGTGGTCGAAATAGATCGTTTATGCGGAAATTTGGAATATGCAGAATTTGTTTTAGAGAATTAGCAACGAAGGGTGAAATTCCCGGAATAAAACGAAGTAGCTGGTAAAAGCTTTACTCAATCTTACATATGATGACAGATCCAATCTCAGATATGCTTACCCGAATACGGAATGCACAAGCCGTCAGAAAACTGACGGTAGAAATGCCGTATTCAAAGTTAAAAAAAGAAATCGCTAAAATTCTTGAACAAGAAGGTTATGTTCAGGGGTCTGAAGTGGTATCTGAAGGGGTAATAAAGGCATTAAAGGTACAGTTGCAGTATGAGGACAAAAAGCCTCGTATTACTTCTTTGATACGTATTAGCAAACCTGGTAGACGTGTATATTGCGCCTATAAAGAATTGCCACGCGTGTTAAATGGGCTTGGAATTGCTATTATATCTACTCCAAAAGGGCTTATGACAAACCAAACAGCTCGAAAGGAGAAGGTTGGTGGTGAAATATTATGTGAAATTTATTAGTTGTATATGTCTCGTATAGGTAAACTACCAATTTCTATTCCAGATGGTGTAACGGTCTCCTTTAAAGACCATGTCTTAACCGTGAAAGGCTCAATGGGAGAGCTTACACAATCGTTTCCATTACAAGTATCACTAGATATTCAAGAAGCGGAAAAAACTGTTGTTGTTTCGGTTGTAAACCCTAAGAAAAAACAGCAGAGTGCGTATTGGGGAATGGCACGATCGATAGCAGAAAACATGATTATTGGAGTAACAGAAGGTTATAAAAAAGAATTAGAAATAAATGGTGTTGGATACCGAGCCGCAATGGAAGGCGGAAAAATTGTTCTTCATTTGGGGTATTCACATCCAATAGAGTTACAACCCCCAGAAGGAGTTACAGTAGAGGTTCAGAAAAATATTGTAACGGTTTCTGGCATAGACAAACAAGCTGTTGGAGAATTTGCTGCAAATATTAGAAAACAAAGAAAGCCAGAACCATATAAAGGAAAAGGAATTAAATATAGCGACGAACTCGTCCGAAGAAAAGCCGGCAAGCAGCTTAAAGGCGCAGGCGAATAATAATAAGGTTATATGAAACGTAAAACTGGCACCCATCAAGCACGAAAAGAACGACATGCACGCATTCGTTCACAAGTTAAAGGAACAGCAACTGCTCCTCGGTTAAATGTGTTTCGAAGTGCTCGCTTTATTACCGCTCAACTTATTAATGACGACACCGGTGAAGTTTTAGCGATGGGAACAAGTAAAGATACAAAAACTCCTGCTAATGCAGCTGGAGCTTTAGAGACTGGAAAAGCTATTGCAAAAAAGGCAGCAGAGAAAAAGGTAGAAGCTGTTGTATTCGATAGAGGTGGCTATGCGTATCATGGGCGTGTAAAAGCACTTGCCGATGGCGCGCGTGAAGCTGGTCTGAAATTTTAACGATTTAGATTTTCACCCTTTAGGTGATGACCCGAAGGGTCACTAATTTCGAGTTTATTTATATAGTATGTCACAACAACGTAACCAACGAGGAGGCGACCGAAGAGAAAAATCTGAATTTGATCAGAGTATTATTGATATTGCGCGAGTCACTCGTGTGATGGCTGGTGGAAAACGTATGAGATTTCGTGCGTGTGTTGCTCTTGGAAACAAGAAAGGTAAGGTAGGTATTGGCATAGCAAAAGGAGCAGATGTCCAGATTGCTATTAGTAAAGCAACAACCCAGGCAGAAAAAAATATGGTTTCAGTGCATGTTGTTGGTGGTACTATTCCGCATGCTGTTGTGGCGAAGTTTAAAGCTGCAAAAGTAATGCTTAAACCAGCGGCTCTTGGTACTGGAGTTATTGCCGGCGGAGCAGTAAGAACAATTTTAACGCTTGCTGGTGCAGAGAATGTTGTTGGTAAAATTCTTGGCTCACAAAATAAGATTAATAATGTTCAGGTAACCATAAAAGCATTGCTCATGTTAAAAGATGCTGTTCCAGAACATATGAAAGACCAGGTAGAAGCTCAAAAGCTGGTTTCGGCTCAGCGAGAAAAAGAAGAAAAATTGCGAGAAGCAGAACGAGAGAAAGAAGAAAAAAATAGACCGCGCCGTGGTCGTCAGGACAGAAGAAACCAAAGATCAAATTTTAGAAAACAAGATTCCGGGCAAAGTAAGCCAGGTGCTGCGCCTGCAGAGAAAAAACAATAGCTTCTTGCATAACGTATTATATTTATATGGCATTATCACTCCATACAATTCAGCCGAATAAAGGATCTCGAAAAAAATCGAAGCGTGTTGGACGTGGAAATGCGTCTGGTGCTGGTACATTTTCTGGAAGAGGTATGAAAGGCCAGCGTTCGCGTACTGGCGGAAAGGGCGGGCTACGAAAGCGAGCAATAACACAGCAGTTTCTTTCTAAGATTCCTAAATTAAAAGGGTTTAATTCTCTTAATACTCCTTACGATGTTGTAAACCTCGACGATATAGACGCCGCTTTCAAAGAAGCAGATACTGTTACAAAAGGTTTATTGATTAAGAAAGGATTGGTCAACAAGAATACTATTGGTGTAAAATGCCTAGGCAGAGGAACAATTGCCAAACCGCTTACCATAAAGCTCGATGCAGTTTCTGAATCGGCTAAAGAAAAAATAGAAAAAGCCGGCGGATCTGTCGTCATTGTTAAAAAAGAACGCGTTCAAACACGGCTTCCTAAGGAAGCTCGATTAAAAGCTCGTGCAAAAGAGCAAAACTAAATATGGCCTTTCGATCAGGTTTAAAACAATTTTTTAAGACAAAGTCCTTAAGAAACGATCTTATATTTGTACTGTTAATGCTGGTCGTTTTTAGGTTTATGGCTCATATTCCAGTTCCTGGAGTAGACCCAACGGCATTGCAGTCTTCGCTACAAAGTAATCAGGTATTAGGATTGTTAAACTTACTTACTGGTGGTGGACTTGAAAACTTTTCAATTATCATGCTTGGAGTTGGTCCATATATTACCGCCTCTATTATTTTCCAGCTACTTACCATGATTGTTCCTCAGTTAGAGGAATTATCTAAAGACGGCGAACGCGGTCAGAAAATTATAAGCAAATGGACTCGTTGGGCGACTGTACCGCTTGCAGCATTGCAAGGCTATAGCACTATTATCTTTTTAAGCAGACTTGGTGGAGGAGCGGCTTCTCATACTGGTGCTGCCGGTTCGTTTCTTTCTCAATTTACCCCACTTACCTGGGCAGCTACATTAGCTACCGTTACCGCTGGAACAATACTTCTTATGTGGATAGGAGAGATTATATCCGAAAGAAGTTTAGGGAACGGACTTTCACTTATTATCTTTGCTGGAATTATCGCCGGTCTTCCACAGGCGTTATTTCAGGCATGGCTCGATTTATCAAATAACCCAAGCAATCTTACCAACTATCTTCTGTTACTCTTAGTGGTGGTACTGGTGGTTGCTGGTGTGGTGTTTATTACAGAGGGGCAAAGAAATATTCCAATTGCTCATGCCCGGCAGGTTCGTGGTGCACGGCTTACCTCTGGCGCCCAAAACTATCTTCCGCTGCGGGTGAATATGGCTGGCGTTATCCCTATTATCTTTGCTATCTCGGTAGTGCTGTTTCCTCCTTTTATTGCGCAATTCTTTGTGCGAGCAGAATCGGTTTGGGTTTCGAATGCAGCCGCATGGGTGGTAGATATTTTCCAAGGAGGGCTTTCGTATGGTATTATATATTTTGTGCTTGTTGTTGCTTTTACCTTCTTCTATACCGCTATTATTTTTCATCCAAAGCAGATTGCAGAGAATCTTCAAAAGCAATCAAGTTTTATTCCGGGCATTCGCCCAGGGAAAGAAACAGAGGTATATTTGCAATCAGTTGTAAATAGAATTCTTCTTGCAGGCGCACTTTTCTTAGGTGCAATCGCAGTTCTTCCGTTGGTATTGCAATCAGCAACCAGCTTCAACCTGATTATCGGAGGTACAAGTTTGTTGATTGTAGTGTCTGTGGTTATTGAATCTATCAAAAAAGTAGAGGCCCAGCTAACGTATCACAGCTACGAGTAATGAGTGCACGGTTAGATTTTATTTTAATAATACTGCCTCGGCTTCCAAGCAAGATCGGGGCTTTCATAATTTTATGAGTCATTCACCTCAAATTATATTTTTTATGGGGATCGCTGGTTCTGGAAAAGGAACCCAAGCACGTCTTTTAAACGACACTAACGGCTTCGAGCTTATCGAGACCGGTACTATTCTCCGTAAAATTGCAGGTGAAGACACAGAGAGAGGTAAATCGATTAAAAAAAGATTAGACGACGGCCAGCACATGGCAGATGAAGAGATAACACCGCTTATCGAAGAGGAGTTAGAATCACTGTTAAAAGAAAAAGAGCACATTATAATAGATGGTTATGCTCGCAGAAAAACTCAAGCTCAAGATGCTATCGAATTAATGAGAAAATTAAAAATTTCAGATGTTTCGGTGGTGTTAGTAGAGGTGTCAGACGACATTGCTCGAAAAAGAATGGAAAGTAGACAACGCCACGACGACACGCCAGATGCTATTAAGCATAGACTCGACTATTTTCACGATAGCGTAGAACCTGCAATAGCACATTTGGCAACAGCCTTTAAACTCGTTACAATAAACGGAGACCAGCCAGAAGATAATGTTCATAAAGATATTGTAAAAGCTCTTAGTTTATAACAGCCAATCTATGGAGGGATCCGTCAATAGACGGAGCATAAACATTCGTATATGGCGATAATTACCCTAGAAGAGGACATCATGCACCTGCGAGCGAGCGGTCGTATTCTAGCAAAGACATTAGCTTCATTAGAGGAGCGTGTTAAACCTGGGGTTTCGGCAGAAGAGCTCGACGAATTGGCAGATGAACTTATTCAGAGCGAAGGTGGAATTCCTTCGTTTAAGAACTATGGAAGCAAGGGGAATGAATATCCTTGTGCTATTTGTGTTTCGGTAAACGACGAAATTGTGCATGCGCTTCCTTCGAAAGAGAAAGTCTTTAAAGAAGGCGATATAGTTGGTATCGATTGCGGAGTAAGTTACAATGGCTTGTATACCGATTCAGCAATTACCATAGCGGTCGGCGATATTTCTCCAGAAAAATCAGCATTACTCGAGGTAACAAAAAAATCGATGCATGCTGGTATAAAGCAAGCAAAGCCAGGCAATACCATTTCAGATATATCGAAAGCAATCCAGGCTTCTATAGACGAAGAAAAATATGGAATAGTCAGAGATTTGGTGGGGCATGGAGTTGGGTATGGTGTTCACGAAGACCCACATATTCCTAATTTTTGGCCATGGCGTGGGAATGGTGGCAGTGGCCCCAAAATTGTAGAGGGTATGGTGTTAGCAATAGAGCCGATGGTCACTTTAGGTGATTGGAAAACTGTTACCGGCAAAGATGGCTGGTCTGTTCATACAGAGGATTCATCGGACTCTGCTCATTTCGAGCACACTATTCTTGTTCGTAAATCCGGCGCAGAGATTATTACTCAAGCATAAAAATGTATGAAACGAATTTTAGGAATAGATCATGGCGAAACAAATGTTGGAATTGCAATTACAGTAGACGATAAAGCGGAAGTTGCAAGCCCGTTTGTTACAATTAATGCAAAAGAGCAAGACGTATACGTAGAGATTCAAAAAATTATAGAAGAGGAGGCGGTAACAGATATTGTCGTTGGAGTTCCGGTTCATATGAGTGGGGAAGATTCAAACCAGACAGAAGTGGTAAAAAAATTTATACAAACATTAAAAGAGAAAGTTTCAATTCCAATTCATAAAGAAGACGAGCGCGGAACCTCGAAGCTAGCAAAATCAGCGCTCGAAGGAGCTGCTCGTGGCACAACATTAGACGACCAGTACGCAGCACAGTTTATTTTAGAAACGTATTTAGGAAAGATGATAAATAAATAAATTTCTAATTGCCCTAATTAACCTAATTTCTCCCCCATGGCGATCCCCGAAGGGGGATAATTAAACACCAATGACAAATGAACAATTCGCTAAGGTGTATACAGTATTGGTATTTGGTGTATTAGTTATTGATTAGAATAATTAGATATTAGAGCAATTAGGAATTTGTGAAGATTGGAAGTACTGCTGATATGAAGTATCTGCTGAATTTAAAGTTTTTCTGTACGTGGTAAATTTCAAGCCTATGGAGTTGGTTATTGCAGCTTATCTCGTTTTAAGTGTGATTGTGGGGGTGGTCGCAACCTATGCAGTGCAAATGCTGATGGCACGTTTTCGGGTTGTGGATCATCCAAATCAAGATAGAAAACATCATACCCGGCCGATTGTATTAGGAGGAGGAATCGCATGTTTCCTCTCTTTTGTTATTGTTTTAGTTTTATACCTGTTACTGCAGCCTTCAGATGAGATAATTATGAAAAATGTTGTTGGTATGCTTCTTGGGGGTGCTGTTTTGGTGGTTGGCGGATTGCTCGACGATAAGTATTCTTTAAAACCTTCTCAGCAGGTTATATTTCCACTTATTGCAGTTGCTGTTGTGGTTGCTAGCGGCATCGGGCTTCATGAAATTACTAACCCACTTACGGGCGGGAATCTTAATTTAATTCAAGAAAAATGGGAGGTTTTACGGTTTCGAGGGATTCCATATTTTATAAGCTGGCCAGCAGATATTATTACGTTTGTTTGGATTTTGGGGATGATATACACCACAAAGTTTTTAGATGGCGTAGACGGATTGGTTCCTGGGGTTACTGCAATAGGAGCCGTGTTCTTGCTTTTGGTTGGGCTTTTTTTAAGCCAGACCATGTCACCTGTATTGGCGGTAATATTGTTGGGAGTAATGCTTGGGTTTTTGGTGTTTAATTATTCGCCAGCATCTATATTTTTGGGTGAAGGTGGCAGCACCTGGGCTGGGTTTATGTTGGCGACACTGGCTATTATAAGTACTGCGAAAATTTCTTTAACGTTTTTGGTGATGGGGTTAGCAATATTAGACACAGGCTGGGTTATTTATAGACGTGTTAAAAAAAGAAACTCACCGTTTAAGGGAGATAGAAATCATTTACATTTACGGTTAATAGACAGAGGGTTTACCCAGCGTCGGGTTTCATTATTTTATTATCTTTTAGCTTTTCTGTTTGGGACCGCTGGTCTGGTGCTAAGGAATATCGCTTGGATTTGGTTATTTTTATTGTTGTTGATAACGCTTATTCTTATTGGTTGGTTTGTACCACGAAAAAAGAAATATGATTCTTCGTAAACATTTAGAAATTTTTATCGCTATTATTATTCTGGTTGTTGCTGGAATTGTTATAGCGTTTCCAAAAAGAAGTATAGAGTTTAATAAAGAGGCAGATGTGTTGCGCCCAGTTACCCCAGCAATTTCTTTGCCAGAGTTGGAGAGTAACCAGGCTCGCGTATATATAGGTGGCGAGATATTGGTGGTAAATGTTGCTCGTACAAATAAGGAGCGGATGACTGGGCTGTTAGAGCACGCTGTTTTGGAGGAAGATAGTGGCATGTTGTTTGAATTCGATGGCTACGATGAATATAACTTTCATATGCAGGCGATGAAGTTTCCTATAGATATTATATGGCTGGATAATGAAACGATTATAGATATTACGCCCAAAGCACCTCCTCAGGCGGCAGAAGGCGAGAAAGTGCTCTATTCGCCGGTTGTGCCGGTAAATCGTGTTTTAGAGGTAGTTTCAGGCTTTACAGAGGCGCATAAACTGTTCCCAGGCGATACTATTGCAATAGAGTTTGAATAGCAGCCACTTGATTTACGTAGAGACGGGGTTAACCCCGTCTCTACAATGAAATAGAGATATTTTTTGCTCAGTCGAGAGGGTCAAGTAAGTGAGTATATGTTAGATGTAGAGCATGGAATGCCTAAAATTAGCTAAATAAAGGCTTGTTTTACAAACCCGCTCATCATTTGCAACTTGTTTGAAAAGTAAAAAAGATGCATTATTACTCTAGTATAGGTCGTTTTTTAAGCTATTGACAAAAATAGTTTGTTCTGATATAAATACATGTTCATTGAAAAGGAAAGTACCGAGCGAGAAAAGGCGCTTTATTAGCTGAATAGTTTAGAACTGGCTAAAAAAGCACGTTTTCTCGCTCGGAAATAGCGTATGTGTGGAAACGCGTACGTAGGTTACTAGCGTCCTAATGAGAGGGACACCGTGGAATCATTACGTAGAACAACAACAGCGCTCGCATTCGCACTGGCGATGTTCGCCAGCGTCAGCTCCTTGGCCGTCGCACTTGGTGGCGCACCGCCGCCACCTCCGCCTGAAACCACCTTCGACACCTCGAATCCGCCACCGGCAGACGCTGTCGCGCGGAACGAGATTTGGCGGGTAACCGTCATGTTCGACCCGCAGGCGGCGGACATGACAGAGGCGGTCACGATTAACGTCCACCAGAGTCCGTTCATGTACAAAGAGCCCGGCTTCTATTGGGCTCACCGCACGAACGACATCGATGGGACGTTTACCTTCACTGAAGGTGGCGAGTTCACCTTCGATCTGAGGCTGAGTGAGTACGGACTAACGTCGCTTTTCGGGCGACTCAGTCCAGTGCTTACGGCTCCTCGGGCGTTGTTCGAGGAAATCGTTACAGATGGATTCAATACAAATACGTTCCCTGCAGGGGTGAACGGCTTCCATCCCGATGTAACGCTTGAACTGGGGCCAGGGGAGTACGATCCAAACGTGTACGCCAAACTGCAGGGTGGTGGGTTCTGCTCAGCACTCTGGCCTGGCTATTACGGCAAGCACAGGTTGATCTGGGTGAACTCGTCCCATGACGATCACCTGGCATTCGACCTCTTGTTGGTTGATGGTGACGATCCGGATCCTGTTCAGGAGCCGGACGAACACCCCGAACCCGACCAAGGCGACCACGAAGTAGAGATGCCGACGCCGGTCGAACCTGAAGACGGGTACGACTCGATCTTCCCTGACGAGTCCGAAGAACCGACGGCACCATCTGGTGGTGGCGGGGTCGCCGGACCTGCGGAAGGCGAAGAGTACGAAACCTTCACCACACCCTCCGACGAGTCAGGCCTCACGGCCCCTCGTTACGACGGCGGATCCGGCATGTTTGTCGACCGCTTGCCCGTAGAGATAATAGTCGCTGAGAATTCTCCAACCGGAGAAATCGACGCGGCAGAACACACCGTAGTTGCAGAGTTCGAAGTGACTGCGAGTGATACTGGTGACGTCGAGCTCAGCTACTTCGAAATTCGTGGCACCGAGGAACTTAGCCCCGATAAAGTGCACATTTTCTCCGGTAGCGAGCCCATCGACACTGTCGCCGTCTCATCTCTGCAGGACGGCGAGACCATCACAGTAGTTCATCCCAGCGAGTTAGGCGACGAGTTGCCTGATGAAGTTGTGAGCTTCCAAGTAATTGCTGATATCTCTGAATTTGCTGACGGCGAGACTATCACGGTCTCTGCTGCAGTGCCTGCAAAGGGGGGGTACACGGTCGCTGCCATGGAAGCTATGGATGATGGCATCATCACCGCTGTTCCGAAGATGCCGATGCTCCTCATAACCGCGCCGACCCTAACCGTGGTCGTCGATACAATCGCCGACAACACGGAAGGAGAAGGCGATGATCTGGGTGTTGCACTGGGAACCGAAGAAGAGGAGTTTCTCGTTACGAGGC